>CAZJLX010000204.1:0-5204 GCA_964546545.1 uncultured Ignavibacteriaceae bacterium
TGATCTGGCGCCCATGCGCAAGTCCAGCCAGTCAAAAATGGCCGCATCCATACCGATTCGGAAATAAGGCAGCGTGGTATAATTTTCTTTATACTCCTGATCCGCCCATGCTGTTCCGCCGGTATAAGCAGGATCAGAATGGAGTTCCTCTTTGGTATTGTTCATCATAAATCCTACATCACCAATAGCCAGAATACCCGGGGCCGGAGAATAATTCATACCGCAGCCAAGATCAATTATTGTAGTGGAAAATTTGCGTTCGCGGGTCATTTTGGTTTGATCCGCCGCAGTGTTATAGTTGTCAAAGTATTCAATACCCATCTTTTCACTGGAGAATCCCACATGGGGAACCAATGTGACCTTCTGGTTCATTTCGTGAAAATATCTACCCATAACATAAAAAGCAAAATTGCTGAGTGGTTTGGTTTCATCATAGCCTGTGGTATCAATGTCAGTCCAGCTTAAGAAGTTAATACCGGCGGCAATATCAGCCTTTCCTTCCATCATTGTTATACCAAGATCAAAGGCCAGATTGCTGATACCTTCCTCTTCGCTGTTGGGTGGTGTATTTGTCGGAGCAGGTACTGAGTCATTTTCCCTGGTACTGGAACCGCTGATATAATTAACATGCAGGCCGATAGGATTTTCCCCCATCATATAACCGAAAAAGAAATCAATCCTGTCGTTGTTCTGGACACTCATGTCCCAACCTTTGACTGTGGTTAGGTGATAATTATTTGGTAGATTAAAAGGCTGATCAGTGGTGAAATAGAATCCCAAAATCATTGGATTGTCTTCGCCGAATTTGTAATGAATGCCAAAATCTTCAAATCCCGAACTATTGAACTCACCAATGGCCAAATCGGGATAATTATAAAAGGTTGAAGGATAGAGCCAGATATTGGCATCGTCGTGAATTACATTATTAGCGTCACCCATGGTGAGCGCTTTGGTCAGCGTCGCATAGCTAACCGCCGAAGTTAAAAGAAATAGCACAGATAAAAATATTAACAGCTTTTTCATTTCTGTCTCCTTGAAAGGTTTCGATTTCCATTAAGCCTAATGGATGGATTCTTTTAAATACGTTCCCTCTGTTTCACCTCCCTTCCATGGACATGAGTTCACACTTTGGTTTATCTTCCCTGTCTTTCCTATTTTCAATCAAGCAGTTAAAAAAATATGTTTTTTAAAACCAGGTCAATAAAAAAATAAATATTTTTTAACAATTTTATGACACCTTATAAGCCTTAATTTAAGATTTAATACTTTAATTTAATTCATTTTGTTGGAAAATAATAAATAAAAATAAAGAAATAAAAAACCCGGCTGTGAAACAGCCGGGCCTGACGATAACTAATTATCGCTATATCATAGACTTAGCGATATTGACGCGTAATCTTTCTGGATTTTACGCGACGGGTCGTTTTGCGCATGGTCCGAGTTGTCATCTGACGGTTTGTCCTCGGAGCAGCTTTTCTGGTTCTACGAACCGGTTTGCGGGTCGTTGCCTTTTTGACAACACGTCTTTTGGGTTTGGCCCAGCGGGTTGTCATCTGGTTGGTGCTCTTGCGAGCTGTGGTTTTACGAACCGGCTTGCGGGTCGTTGCCTTTTTGACAACACGTTTTTTGGGTTTGGCCCAGCGGGTTGTCTGCTTGGCGGTACTCTTGCGAGTCGTCGCCTTCTTGACAACACGCTTTTTGGGTTTGGCCCAGCGGGTTGTCTGCTTGGCAGTACTCTTGCGAGTTGTGGTCTTGCGAACCGGTTTGCGCGTAGTTGTTTTTTTCGGAGTGGTTTTACGCGTCGTCGCCTTCCTCACCGGTTTTCTTTTCGGGGCAGCCTTTTTGACTGTCCGCTTTGCCGTTCTTGTTCTAGAGACTGGCATTTACTCTTCTCCTCCGTTATGATTAAGATACGGGTAAAAGTTTTCATACCTATTTAGTATGATTTGTTTTATTAGCTTTCTATTCGTCATAACTGCATTATTATTTAGCTTTTAGAGGGCAAAAAAAGGCATTTTTACATAGCTGTATAATCTTTGAAAATTGACCCAAAAGAGGAAGAAGAAACCGGATTTTATATTTGCATGAAATCGAAATGTTACCTGATTCGATCCATGCAAAATCGTACAATCAATATATTATGCAATCGACTTCATAAATGTCTAAAAAATGCGAATCCGGATGTACCTTTGCATATCTTTCCTCCAAATTCGCCGCTATGGAAATAGCCCCACATAGAAATCATCTATAGTGTTGTGCAACTGTAACATACGGCGGTAATAAAATTAATATTTGCACCCTTTTCCCCCCAGTCTTTTTCGATTTTTCTTAAGGCATACTCTTTGCTCTAACCAAAATTTGATAGCAGGTGAAAAGGAGAAAAAATGCTCGAAAACAAGTTCAAACGCGGATTCACCACTGAGAAACTGGAGGCGGTTTCCGAAGCTAAGGTTCATCATGACTCAGACGGGTATTATATTAATACTCTATCTGAAAATGTAAAAGTCTATTTTGAAGATTATTATTTATTCCTCGAAAAGGTTTACAACCGTTGCTCAATTCAACTGGAAAAGATTGATCAAAAAATATCCTCGACCGACGGCGGCCGAACCGAGACACTTTCGTTCTATCGAGCCCAGCGAATAGTCTTTGACCTGATTAAACGGACCGCTCTCAGCTTTTATATTGATGGCTCCAATTTCGGGATTATTATGACTCCCTGGTGTTTTGGCACCGTTATTCTTGAGAAGGTCGAATTGTACCGCGAGCGGATATCACGGGGCGAGATCAACGATCCCAATATTCCCGAATATCCATATTATGTTATCAAATATATCGACGAGACCTACAAAAAGACTCTTCTCGATCTTTTTGATTTTCCGCCCGATGCCTTCAAAATGCGCTGGCAGTATTCCGAGCTTTTAAAGCGTTATTCCAAAGTTTTGACCAATATCACCGGGTCTTTAAACTCGGTTTTGATGATGATAAAAAGTTACGGTTCCTGATTCTATCAGGTTCCCTTTCTCCCTCCTATAGGTTCCCCCGGATTTTATCCGGGGGTTTTTTTAAATTCTCGCCCGATTTGGCCGATATAAAAATATTGACCTTTATTGAGGCGAAAAATATGTCTAAACTGGCACAAATTATAAAACCGAAGGTGGAGTTAAAATACCTGCCGATATATCTGGATTCTCTTCGAATCGATTCGGTTCTGAATTTCGATCTGTATATCAAAATTAACAAAGATATGATTCTCTATCGTTCGGCCGACCTGCCCTTTACCGAAAAAACCCGTCATAAATTGATGGATAATCTGGTCGAGCGGCTTTATGTCAGCCGGGACAATAAGGGGAAATATCAGAAATATATCGAACAGAATCTGGATAAAATTTTAGAGGATGTTGAGATTCCCGACAATAAAAAGGCGGGAATTCTTTATGAAACCTCGCAGACTCTTATGAAAGATGTGCTGGAAAATCCGGCCTACGGTGACAACATCCATCGCTCGAAAAATCTGGTCGGTAGTGCGGTCGGATATATTCTTAAGGGGCAGGCCGCTTTTCATAATCTTCTGAAAATCAGTTCCTTTGATTATTACACCTATTCCCATTCGGTCAATGTTTGCACTTTTGCGGTCGCGCTCGCCCAGCAGTTAAGTATTACCGATAAAACAAAATTAAATGAGCTGGGGATCGGCGCTTTGCTGCATGATGTCGGCAAATCGAAAATCTCCGACCGGATTTTAAATAAACGGACCAGCCTGTCGCAGGTGGAATTTGAACTGATGAAAAAACATCCCAAATGGGGGGTCGAAATTCTCTCCGAGACCGATGTTATTACCGCCAGTTCATACTATCCGGTTTTACAGCATCATGAACGCGGTTCCGGCCGGGGATATCCGAACGGAATCACGCTGGACGACATGCATGAATACAGCCGGATCGTGGCGGTAGTCGACACATTTGATGCGATGACGACCGAGCGGGTTTATCAGGGGGCGCTCGAGACTTTCCCTGCCCTGCAGAAAATTTTCGCTATCAAACATGAATACGATCAGGAAATATTGAAGGCCTTCGCCGCACTGATGGGTCCGGAGGGATTGAAAGGTTTGTAGACGAGTAATCTGCAATTAGTTTTAAACTTATTTTTTTGCTGGATTTCCAGTCAATGCGAAAAGTGATCTATCGCCAATTTTATTGAATCCTTAATGGAATTCCAGACTGCTTCATCATTTTCGACAGAAATCAAAATTTCATCAATCTGCCTTTCGGATAGCAATTGATCGGAGCTTTGGCAAATTTCGTCCTCAGCTATTGTAAATTGTATTTGCTTAATATTTAACTCCAGTTCCTTTGATAAATTCCTCTTTTTACGAATTTCAAGAGTCCTTTATCTCTAAGAATTTGCAATTGTTGTCTTATTTTTGGTTTAATATTAAAGTTACTCAGATGCTTAGCAAATAATAATTCCTCAAATTTGTAAATTTCATCAAGAGAGAATTCATTTTTTCCCAATTGATTTATGCAATTTAGAATATCAAACGTCCAACCCCGATTATTGACCTTTTGATGGGAAATAAAAGCGAAATCAGACCATTTACTTACGACATCCGAGGATTTTTGAATTTTTCCATTTCTGATAACCGATATTCTACCTTCTTTGGGGATATTAGCATAAAGAATATTGCATCCAATCCAACCCGCTCTTCGCGCAGATGGAGGCAAAGGTTTCCTCTTTTCGATATGTCCGGGTCCAATAAAATGGCCCGGCACTAATATAAGATTTAATACTTTTAATTCATCTGGCAAATATTGCAGAAAGAAAAAATTTGGCGCCTTATTGGCCAAGATTGCACCGTTCATATTTTTATAGGCAGAATCCACAATTTTATTTCCTAATGAACTACCCTTGCTTTTCAATTGGTATCGTTGAGAGCATTCTTTACAAATGAAATCTACCAAAGGAGTACAGTCATCGCATTTTGTTAAAGTTAAATCGCCGCAGGCGGGGCAATACATATTGTTTAGAAACCATTGTTCTGACAATACGCGAATAATTTGCGATTTACTTTTATAATGTTTTACCGCTCTATCATCTCTAAGCGATAAGTTCATCCAAATTACCTGATTATTTCCCGAATATATTAAACCTCTTTATTCTTCTTTCGCCTCAACCGTCTCTTCCGCCACTTCCTTCTTCTCGGT
>CAZJLX010000205.1:0-5181 GCA_964546545.1 uncultured Ignavibacteriaceae bacterium
CAATGACAACTTCACCGAATATTTCGGAGACTGGAAAAATAAAAAATGCTATGCCGCCTATAAAAAGCTGAAAAGGCCATGCAAGGATTGCCCATCCAAGGAAGTCTTCAAAAAAGGCAAAACTGTTGTGGCTGACTCTATCGGTATCGATCAGCATGGTTTTAAAACGCACTATGTCGGTCACGCCTTTCCGATTAAAAACGAGAAGGGGGACCATATAGAATATGTTCTGGAGATGACCCAGACGGTCACCGAAACCAGCCGCTGGCAGCAGGAATATCAGATTCTTTTCGACCGCGTCCCCTGTTATATTACCGTTATCGGTGAAGATTATCGTATCGTCCGGGCCAATGAAGCTTTCCGGAATAAATTCGGCGATATGACCGGCCAGCACTGCTACAAAGTCTATAAACGACGAAAAACAAAATGCCGCAACTGCCCCGCCGCTAAAACCTTCCGCGACGGACATGTTCATCATTCCACCCAGCAGGGAACCGGTAAACGCGGGCAGGAAATTCACTATGCCGTTTCGACCTCGCCGCTGATGCGCGGAAGCGACAGCGTGGCGCATGTTATCGAAATTTCCAATGACATCACGATGCTTAAAAAACTGGAGCGCGAGGTTATTGATGCCGAACGGCTTGGGGCTGTCGGACAGACGGTTGCCGGGCTGGCGCACTCTATAAAAAATATTCTGATGGGTCTCGAGGGCGGTAAATATATTGTCTCACTCGGTTTGAAAAAAAATGATAAGGATCTGATCAGTCAGGGTTGGGAGATGCTCGAACGCAATTTTGAAAAAACGACCTCGCTGGTCAAAGATTTTCTCTCTTTTTCCAAGGGACGCCTGCCCGAATTGAAAATGGTCAATCCGGCCGACCTGGTCAATGAAATTGTCGAATTGTACAAAGACATCGCCTCACAATCAGGAATTGAGTTGAAATCGGAAATAATAGGCACAATAAAAAAAGCCCCGCTTGATCCCGACGGTATTCATACCTGCCTGACTAACCTTGTCTCCAACGCAATTGATGCCTGCCTGATGAGCGAGAAAAAGGGTACCGAGGTTTTAATAAGGCTGAGCGAGAATCGAGAAAAACTCAGCTTTGAAGTCTCCGATAACGGCAGTGGCATTGATTATGAAATCAAGAAAAAAATCTTCACCACCTTCTTTACGACCAAAGGGGGCGAAGGAACCGGGCTGGGTCTTCTGACCACCCGTAAAATCGTGCAGGAGCATGGAGGAAAAATACTGGTCGACTCGGAGAAAGGCAAAGGAGCACGGTTTTTAATGGAGTTTCCTCACAACAGACTGACGACACTTTATAAAAAAACGAAATGAAAAAATTATCATAAGGAGCTATGATGCCGGGTGATACAAAAAAAACAGTCTTGGTGGTCGATGATGAGGCAGATGTCCGCAATTTTCTGAAAGCGGCATTACTGGAAGCCGGCTTTAACGTTATTACCGCCGAAGATGGTAATTTGGCGCTGGATGAGGTGAAAAAGAAAGTCCCGGATTTGATTTCACTTGATCTGGTAATGCCGAAAAAATCGGGTGCCCGGTTTTATCGGGAATTGACCAAAAAAAGAGAATGGTCAAAAATTCCGGTGATTATTGTCACCGGACATGCACGCGATGATCTGGGTAAATCCGATTTAAAGGAACTGACTATGTCCGGGCCGGGGGTCTATCTCGAAAAACCGGTCAAACCGATCAATTACATCGCCGCTATCAAAAATATTCTCGGAATGGACAGTTCGGCCGAAGAAACCAAGGCAGCCGAGGTTGTTAAAATGCAGAATGATCTGAAAAACATAATCGACGATGCCGATCCGGAGACTTTGAAAAAGTTAAAAACGCTGATGAATAAAAAGAATAAGTAACAATTTAATGGAAAAAATATAATGAGTAATCAGAAGAAAATTTTAATCGTTGATGACGAACCGGACATTATCAAATGGTTGACAATCTTTTTTGAAGAGAATGGTTATCAGGTAATATCTGCGGTCAACGGCTCGGATGGTTTTAAGATGGCAACCGAAGAACATCCCGATCTGATAATCCTCGATATTTCGATGCCGGTTGAATCAGGCGTCAAGATGTATCGCAATCTTCATGATACCAAAGAGGTCGCCAATATTCCGGTGATTATGTTGACCGGAGTGCCGCATGATTTTAAAAAGTTTATCTCGACCCGCAAACACGTCGATCCGCCCCGGGCTTATTTTGATAAGCCGGTTGACAAGCAGGAATTGCTTGAAAAAATAAAAGAAATTATCGGCTAGAAATCCCGGGATTAACACCGGGATTTCTTACAAGAAGAACTATATCCGATATGAAATGTCCAGGTACCTGCCAGGAGGCTTTGACGGCTAATCTTTCACCTTGAAATCAAATATATCAGGGCGGGAATAGTGACCGGCGACATCGAAAAGCCATTTCTGAGATGAAATCTCTTTGAGATTGACGTCAGCATAAATTATCCCCTGTTTCCCCTCCATCGGCTCAACCAGAAATTTACCGCTGGGATCGACGATACAGCTGTTGCCTTTATTGATCCACTCGCGATCCTGCGGATACAGTTTTTTAAATTCAAATCTATCCGGTACGTCAGATATTTTCATAGCGGAAGCACAGCTAATAACAAACATACCACCCTCGCGAGCGATATGCCGCATGGCAATTTGCCAGTTTTCGGAGTTATCCCAGGTGGGTGCCAGATAAATTTGTACTCCCGCCTGATACATGACACATCGAGCAAAAGGCATATAATTCTCCCAGCATATCAGGCCGCCCAATTTTCCAAGTAAGCTGTCAAATGAAACAAGCGTGTCGCCGGCTCCGGAAGACCACATCAGACGTTCACCGCCCGTCGGGATAAGTTTACGATGTTTGCCCAGAATTTGTCCCTCGGAGTTTATGTAGAGCAGGGTATTAAAGACCGATGAATTGCTTGATTCGGAATTTCTTTCATTGACACCAATGGCGATATAGATTTTTGACTTTTGTGCGGCTTCGCATAGTCGCTTTGTATATTCATCGGGAATCGTTATTGCATTGCCAAGGAACTCAGTATACAGACTATTAATTTGGGCTTTATTGGCGGCGGGCAACAGCCAGACCCAGTCTGGATAACCTGATATGAAGGCTTCAGGAAAAAGAACCAGCGAGGCACCATTTTCTGCGGCTACGGTGATCAAATTGCAGGCCTTATTCACAGAAGCATCAATATCAAGAAAAACAGGCGTATCCTGAACGGCCGCTATTTTAAAATCGCTTAATATTTTCATATAACAATTACATCCCTTATGTTCAGATTAATATAATAAATTGATACGATGCCGGGATTAAAATAAAATCATTTAATTAATCGTAGCAGACAATAATCCTATTCATACATTAACGGCTAAGTTGTTGATTTTTATAAATATACGGGCGGCTTTCAGCTGTCACAGAGAATCTTAAACATTTTACAATATTCTCCGATATTTATAAAAAGACTTACAACCAACTATATGAGTCTATACAAGTTATGGCCAAGATAGATAAACTGCTGGAAATCGTCAAACTGGCCGATGCCTCCGATTTGCATTTGGATGCCGGGTCAGTGCCTATGATTCGGGCGCATGGCATGCTGGATAAAACCCGTCACCGGGTATTGATGTCCAAAGATATCGAACAACTTATTTATGAGATCCTAACCGATGAACAGATTCGCCGATACAAAAAAACCGGCGATCTGGATTTTGCCTATGGCATTAAGGGTCTGGGGCGTTTCCGGATTAATGTATATCGTACTTATAAGGGAATAGCGGCAACCATCCGGATGATTTCGGAAAGCATTATGGATCTTAAATCTTTGGGATTGGGTGAGGCCGCAATTAAATTGGCGGAGAACAAATCAGGCCTGATATTAATTACCGGTCCGACAAATTCGGGCAAAACGACGACACTGGCGGCGATGGTCGATCATATTAATATCAATTTCTCAAAGCATATAATTACCCTGGAAGATCCGATTGAATATATCCATACCAATAAAAATTCACTGATCTCGCAAAGGCAAATCGGACTGCATTCCGAGACATTTGTATCGGGACTGAGAGCATCGTTGAGAGAGGACCCTGATGTTGTTCTGGTCGGTGAAATGCGCGATATTGAAACAATATCTCTGGCGATAACTGCTGCTGAGGTGGGTCTTCTGGTTATGGGGACACTTCATACCAATTCCGCCTGGGCCACTATCGATCGGATCCTGAATGTCTTCCCCCCCGAAAAACAGCAACAAATTCGGATCATGTTGGCCGATTCATTATTGGGAGTAATCTCACAGCAACTGCTGAAAAGATCGGACGGTAACGGGCGAATATTGGCTTATGAACTATTACTGCATACAATTTCCATCTCCAACCTGATTCGCGAAAAAAAGACACATCAGATTCCGACCGCAATTCAAACAGGCGGCAAACTGGGCATGAGACTTCTGGATAATCATCTGAAGGCGCTTATAGAAACCGGCATGATCTCGGTTGATGAGGCTCTTAAATATGCCAATGAACCGGGGATAATCGCCGAATATTCCCGAGCCGAAAAATCCGAAGTCGTGGGAGTCTAGATGTCACAGCCTATTCGAATCAAACGACTGGATGAAATTCTAATCGAGATGGGATTGATCTCTGATGAAGAGATAAGAGAGGCCTTGATGCGCCAAAAGGCCCACGGAGGTAAAATCGGCTCGCAGCTTTTATATCATCGATATATTTCCGAAGATAATCTGGTCGAGGCGCTAATTCGCCAATTCAGATGTAAAGGAGTTGTTCTCTCAAACTTGAATATTGATGATAGCGTTTTAAAATTGATTCCCAAAAAACTGGCTATTGCCCGTAAAGTTTTACCGTTTGAATATGATATTGATAATAATGTTCTTAAAATAGCCTGTGAAAATCCCTATGATCAAAAACTCATCGATGAAATGGAATTCACCGCCCGGGGAAAATTTGTGGCGCTTTATATCGCTGCTGAAATCGCCCTGAATACTGCAATCGCCAAATATTATCTTGAGCAGGATATTTCGCTTGATGACAATCTCCTTCTGGAAATCCCCGACATTACAACCGATATGGGTAAAGTGCCAACTATTGATGATAATCCGGCTCAGGCTAAATCAACACCGGATA
>CAZJLX010000206.1:0-5179 GCA_964546545.1 uncultured Ignavibacteriaceae bacterium
CGCCGCACAAATCTGTCCGCCAAATCACCGAGATTTTTAACCGGAACGATAATCTTCTGAAGCTTCCTTATTATCTCTTCGGTTTCCCTTTGAATTGTCTCAAATTTATCAGTTTCTTTTTTATCTGTCAGACCGTAGCGGCTCGCATATTGGGCCAGACGATCGAACGCGTTATCTTCCCGTAGTCGCAGGCGATACTCGGCGCGTGATGTGAACATCCGATAAGGTTCGGTGGTTGAGCGGGTTATCAAATCATCAATCATCACCCCGATATAGGCCTCGGCTCTGTCAAAAACCAGAGGCGGCGAATTGTCAATTTTAAGCGAAGCATTAAGACCGGCCATTAGTCCCAGGCCGGCTGCTTCTTCATAACCGGAGGTTCCGATGATCTGACCGGCAAAATACAAATTTTCGATTTTTCGCGTCTCCAGCGAAGGATATATCTGATAGGCCGGACAGTAATCATATTCAATTGCATAACCCGGTTTTGTAATTTCGACTTCTTCCAGTCCGATAACAGTCCGAATTGCCTCAAACTGAACATCTTCCGGCAAGGCGGTCGAAAAACCGTTTGGATAAATCTCATTATTATTGTCACCCTCCGGCTCCAGAAAAATCTGATGACGAGGTTTATCGGCAAAACGAAAGATTTTATCCTCGATTGAGGGGCAGTATCTCGGGCCAATCGATTTGATTTCACCGGAAAACATCGGCGATCTTTTTAAATTTCGATTGATAATCTCGGCCGTCCTGCCGGTCGTATAGGTCAAAAAACAGGGAATCTGTTTGATACTCCTGGCCTTAAACGAAAAAGAGATATACGGTATCGGTTCCAGTCCGGGTTGAAGCTGGCATTTGTCAAAATCAATTGTACTTTTATCAAGACGGGGAGGGGTACCGGTTTTTAAACGGCCAACCTCAAATCCGAGCAATCTTAAAGAATCAGTCAACATCCTCGCCGAGGGTTCGCCCCTTCGACCCGATTCTATTTTTTTCTCGCCAATATGAATCAGGCCATTCAAAAAGGTTCCGGTACATAAAATAACGGCGGTGGAATAAATACAGCGGTCGTCTTCTGTTTTGATTCCAATCGCCCGATTATTATCTGTCAGAATTGTCCCGCCGCTTCCCTCAATAATTGTAATATTTTTGTCATCGGCGACAAAACGAGAGACAAAATTAGCATATTTGAGCCGGTCAGTCTGAATTCGGGTCGCCCAGACTGCCGGGCCATGTGATAGATTCAGCTTCCGAAACTGTATTCCGGCACTATCGGCCGCGCTAGCCATTAGCCCGCCCAGCGCGTCTATCTCTTTAACAATATGCGATTTACCCAAACCACCTATAGCCGGATTGCAGGACATCAAGGCCAGTTTTTGCGCGTCCATAGTCACCAACCCGACCTTTTTACCCATCCTCGAACCAACCAGCGCCGCTTCCACCCCGGCATGCCCGCCGCCGACCACTATTATATCAAAATCAATATGCTTCACGTGAAACAAACATCCTTTATGGAGTTTTTATTTCCCGATACAAAACCGGCTGAATATATCATCCAATATTTCCTCATTATATATACGTCCGGTTATTTCGTCAATTTCATTTATTACTTGCCGTAAATCGACCGCGACCAATTCGGATGGTTGATTTTTATGTAAAGCCGTTTTTACGGAAGCGAGAAGGTGAGAGGCTTTAAGAAGTTTCTGCTGATGACGTTTTGATGTTACCAGCAGCGAATCTGTCAAATCGGGCATAAAATCACTAATACTATTAATTATATTATCTTTTAGCTGTTTAAATCCGGCTTTGGTTTTGCAGGACAGGGCAACTTCGGATAAAACATTCTTATCAGTTGAAAGAATAGCGCTGCTGCGTTTCTTAAAATCAGCTATTTTGTCAATCTTGTTATAGACAATGATCGTTTTATTCGCCGGAAGTCCTTTAATATCTCTCTTTAATTCTTTTTGCCAGGATCGCCCGGATATATCGCTCATCCAGATAACCAGATGCGCATTTTTCAAAATCTTAAGCGCCAATTCCTGTCCCGCCTTTTCAACCAATCCGGCCTTACTGCGAAGTCCGGCCGTATCGCTGATTGAAACCGCCTGGCCATTCAAATCGATCCACTCGGTCAGATAATCACGAGTTGTCCCCGGAGCAGAAGTGACCAGGGCCCGTTCCTGATTTAAAAAGAGATTAAAAAGCGATGATTTACCGGCATTCGTCCGTCCGGTGATGGCAATATTAAATCCCTCCCGAATAATCCTGCCCGCTCGATATGAATCAGCCAATTCCTTAATCTCATTTTTTATGCAATCGACATTCTCCGACAACTGCTTTCGGCCGGAAAAATCAAGCTCTTCGTCCGGGTAGTCGAGACCGGCTTCGATTTCAGCCAATATCTTGATTATCCGACTCCTTATCAGTTCGACTTTTTCGGTTAAAAGACCGAACAGATTCTGTCGCGCCGCATTATAGGCAAAATCTGTTTTTGAACTGATAATCTCCGCCACCGCTTCGGCCCGCGCCAGATCGATCCGGCCGTTTAAAAAAGCCCGGCGCGTAAATTCGCCCGGTTCGGCCGGACGAATCTTATATTCATATATCTCTTCCAGAACGCGATTTAAAACATACTGACTGCCGTGACAAAAGATCTCGACCTGTTTTTGGCCGGTGTACGATCTCTTCTCCGGCATCTTGACCAGGGTCACCTCATCAATAATATCACCCTGTTTGTTTATTATATATCCGTAGTACAGATGAAATAAGGTGTATGCGGTACGTTTTTTATCGGCGGGACGAAATATATTTTTGATTATTTCAAAAGATCTCTCTCCGGCGATACGAATCGCGCCGATCCCGCCCTCACCCGGCGGGGTAATTATGGCCGCAATGGTATCCCGCGAAAATACAGATCCTTTGTTTTTCATAATCCATCTTATTTGACAACCGCCGTTTGCGGTTTTGGCTTTCTGAAAACAAGCTGTTCAATATAGGAAAACAGAGAGAAACATGTCCAATATAGCACCAGACCGGCTGAGGCGCGGTAGAAGAAAAAGCCCATAATCAGCGGCATCATATAGATCATCGCCTTGTTTTTCTGATCGGTCATAATCATCTTCTGTTGGACAAACATCAGGACACACATCAAGACTACCAGTATAATGTACGGGTCGGTTACCGACAGCGCCCCCCGCGAAAGATCGTTCCACCAGAGAATAAACGGCGCCTGGCGAAGTAAAATCGTCTGACGAAAAACCGAAAACAGAGCAAAAAAGAGCGGCATCTGCGGCAGGTAGGGGAGACAGCCCGATAACGGATTGATACCCCGCTCTTTATAGAGCTTCATCATCTCCTTGTTAAGCGCCTGCGGATTGTTTTTATGCTTTTCTTTTAATTTGGCCATTTCCGGCTGAATATCTTTCATCGCCGCCATCGACTGCACTGTCTTTTTAGAGAGGGGCCAGGTAATTAATTTGACCAGAAGAGAAAATATTATGATAACCAAACCATAATTCGGAATAATTTCGTACATCCGGGGCAACAGCCATAAAATAGGAATAGCAAATATTTTTATAATCCAGCCGACATAAGCGGTGGTCCCGATATCAACGATATCAACGACATCATTATTAAACTTCTTCAGGGCATCATAATCCATCGGTCCGACAAAAACCGAGAAACTATCGACCACCGACGTTTCGTAAGGCAAATCCATCTGAATACCGATCGCCAATTCCCTGGAAGTAACAGATTTATTATTTATAGTCACCGCTTTTTTGACACCGGAGGCGGCCACCCCAATCCCCATACGTGAACGAGGCATCATAATGGCAGTAAAATATTTCGAGCGACTCGCCACCCAGCGGGTATCGCCGGTGCGAGTAATGTTAAACATATTGTTATCGTAGTCATCGAATTTTTCTCGCTCGGCCATCAAGGCCAACGCCCACATTGAATTATAATCATCCTCAATATTCAGTTCGGTCGGCGCAAGTTTGTTACCCCATTCCAAAAGATAATTCCGCTCAAAACCAAAGGCATTACGATTATTGATATCCAGGATTAAATCATAATCATAACGATCGGCGTAAAATCGGTAAGTTTTGGAAAGATTGCTGCCATCTTCAAGCGAGTAGCTAAAAACAATTTCCTGTGACCCGGAACCGATAGAATATTTTCCCCCCATCTGGACCGATTCAAAATAGTAATTATTTATATTAACGGAGCCATTGTCAAAAATAAAAGCAGGGGTCGATAATTCGTTGTCCGGCAACATCTCGATTTCCGTGCCATCATTATAAAAATACTTTTTTAACTTAATCGATCTCGGGGCGCCGCCAATATTGGATAAAACAACACGCATCAAATTCGTCTCGACAATAACCGAATCTTCCGGCGGGGGAGGAGTCGCCTCGCTGTCATCAGCCTGATTTTCCAGTACCCGAGATAAAGAGGTCGTCGCCTCCTCCGAAACTGTTGCCGTCGGCTGAGTTGTAACATCGCCGGTCGATATTGGCTGCCGTTCGGGCTGGCTGGTTGTCTGCTCGATTTTTTGAGGTTGTTGCTCGGGCGGTTTGATCAAACCTAATTTGGTCATGATCGGAATCCAGAAAATGACCAGTATTCCCAATAGAACGACTAAAATAACAACTTTCTTATCCAAAACTTATCTCCAATATCTTATCATGGTCACGACTCCATAGTCTCCGATACCACTGTCTCCGGCACAGCCGTCATCGGTATAGGTACTTCCGGAACCGGATCATAGCCGCCTTCATGCCAGGGATGACAGCGCAAAATCCTTTTTATTGCCATAAACGAGCCGCGCAAGGCTCCGTGCTTTTTAATTGCCTCTTCGGCATATCGCGAACAGGTCGGTTCATACCGACACTGATTACCAAAATACGGTGAAAGTGTCACTCTGTATATAAAAATAATGAATAACAGCGGATAACTCAATATTGAGATTCGTCTTTTATCCATTTTCCACCGCCATATATAATTCATTTAGAACCTGTTTCAATCGAGTATGCTCCACCTTATCCGCCTCCGACCGAAACCGAAGCGCAAACAGCCCCCGCAACGGAGTCTCTTTCTGAAGTGACCGAAAATCCTCCCGAAGCCAGCGTTTGATCCGGTTGCGCAGCACCGCGTTTCCTACCCGTCGTCCCACCAC
>CAZJLX010000207.1:0-5176 GCA_964546545.1 uncultured Ignavibacteriaceae bacterium
CAGATCCGAAGCGTTTATAATATCTATGCCCCTAATAATCTCGGCGGGGGATTTATATCTGCCGGTCATCAGTTCCTGGCGCCCCAATCGATTCATCCGACCGGTAACCGATTCCAGACCCAGTATCATACCGCCTTTAAACTGCGCTTTGATTTTTTCAAGGCGATCGGATGATAATTTATACCGTTTTACCTTTTTAAATTCCTTCAGGACAGTCTCAATCGCAACCTGTAATTGCTTTCGGTCGGTCGCCAGATAGGCGCCGAAGAGACCGCAATTGCGATACATGTCCGGAAAAGTATAAACCGTATAGGCCAGACCCTTTTCTTCGCGAACTTTCTGGAACAGTACCGATGACATTCCCCCGCCCAGATAAGTATTCAACACCAGCAATTTTAGTTTGTCGGCGCTGTTAAAATCAAAACCGGGAAATCCGATACAGACATGCACTTGATTGGAATTATTCTTAAAAAACTTCATCTGGGTTCCGTTCGGCATTTCAGTCTGGATTTTGTCAGTCACAGAACCGGACGAAAAATCCACTCGCTCCCGAATTAAATTGACCAGCTTTCGATGCGCGACATTTCCGGCTGCAGAAATGACAGCATTACCGCTCCGATAATAGCGCCTCATAAAACCGCGCAAATTTCTTCGGGAAAATGATCGGATATTGTCCACCGTTCCCATAATCGGTCGACCCAGCGCCTGACCTCTCCAGAAATTGTATGAGAAAAGCTCATGAATATGATCCGAAGGAGTCTCGTCAATTTCCCGGATCTCTTCGGTAACAACCAGTTTTTCGCGCTCGATATTGATTTTATTTAACGTCGAATTCATCAATATATCAGCGATTACATCCATTGCCTGTTCGAGATGTTCATCCAGAATCAGGGCATGATAGCAGGTCTGCTCCCGTGATGTAAAAGCATTTAGAGAACCACCCAACTCCTCAAGAGAAGAAGCGATCTGCTTCGCCGAACGATTTTTGGTCCCTTTAAAGAGCATATGCTCGATAAAGTGCGACATTCCGTTTTCGGCCTCGATTTCATCGCGGGAACCGACATCAATCCAGACCCCCAGCGCGACAGATCGAACCGCAGGAATTTTCTCGGTAACGATACGAAGAGAGTTATTTAAAACACTCTTCGTATATTTGATGTTATTTTCGGCGGCCATAGTTTATTTGGAAACCGGCCCCGTTTTATCCAAAAGTGCTTTGCGCGACAGACGAATCTTGCCTTCCTGATCAATCGCAATCACCTTCACCTCGATTTTGTCGCCAAGTTTCAGATAATCTTCGACCTGGTTTACCCGGCTGTGATCGATCTCGGAAATATGCAGCAATCCGTCGGTCCCCGGAAGAATCTCGACAAAGGCACCGAAATTGGTGATTCGACGAACCTTCCCGCTGTACACTTTATTTACTTCCGCTTCTTCGACAATCGCTTCGATCATCGCCTTGGCTTTAGCGCCCGCTTCACCGTCAACCGATGCAATCAGCACCGTGCCTTCATCGTCAATATCAACTTTGGCTCCGGTCACTTCGACAATGTTACGAATATTCTTTCCACCCGGTCCGATAATCTCGCCGATTTTCGAAACCTTGACCTTGATTGTAATGATACGCGGCGCGTAAGCCGACAGGTCACTCCGATTTTCGGAAATAACGGCATTCATTTTTTCCAGAATATGCAGACGAGCCGTTTTCGCTTTATCCAGCGCCTGAGCCATCAGCTCCAGATCCAGACCGGATATTTTAATATCCATCTGAAAAGCGGTTATACCTTCCGAAGTTCCGGTCACCTTGAAGTCCATATCGCCGAAGTGATCCTCGTCGCCGAGAATATCGGTCAGGACAATAACCTTATCATTCTCTTTGATAAGACCCATAGCAATTCCGGCCACGGCCGCTTTGATTGGCACCCCGCCGTCCATCATCGCCAGGGAACCGCCGCAAACGGAGGCCATTGAGGATGATCCGTTGGATTCCATAATATCCGACACGATTCGAATCGTATAGGGGAACTTTCCCTCAGCCGGGATAATCGGCTGCAAAGCCCGCTCGGCCAGTGCGCCATGACCGACCTCACGACGGCTGACGCCGCGAATCGGTCGCACTTCTCCGACCGAGAAGGATGGGAAATTATAGTGCAGCATGTAACTTTTGGTCGACTCACCTTCAAGATCATCGATTCGCTGCTCATCTATCTTGGTGCCCAAAGTCAAGGTCACCAGTGCCTGCGTTTGACCCCGGCTGAATAAAGCCGAGCCATGGGTGCGCGGCAGAACACCGATTTCACAGCTAATCGGTCGAATCTCATCAGGAGTACGGCCGTCAATACGAAGATTCTCATCGACTATCATACGACGCATTGTCGCCGAATCGACATCATGAATCACCGAGCTGATCATCATCTCCGAGTCGGGATATTCTTCGGCTAACGCCTCTTTTATTTCACTGGAAAGAGCCTTTTTCTTATTGCGGCGTTCATCCTTGTCAGGAATACGGTTATACTCATTAAGTTTATCCTTGACCATCTCAGTCACTTTTTTGGCCAACTCTTCATCAACCTTCACCGATATATATTCGGATTTTTCCTTGCCGGCCAAACCTTTGAGTTCTTCGATCTTCTCAATGATTTTCTTTATATAACCATGACCAAACTCCAGCGCTGCGATCATATCAGCTTCGGAAATTTCGCGGCCGCCACCCTCAACCATCGTAATCGAATCTGCCGATCCGGCCACCGTCACGCTGATATCGGAATTTTCCAGTTCCTCAAAGGTCGGGAAAATGACGAATTGACCATCTACACGGCCGATTCTGACACCGGCAATTGTTTTTGTGAAAGGAATATCGGATATCGCCAGCGCCGCGCCGGTTCCGATCAAACCGAGAATGTCGGCATCATTCTGCAAATCGGAAGAAAGAACGACATTGTGACACTGCACTTCGTTCTTATAGTCATCCGGGAATAAAGGACGAATCGGACGGTCGATAATTCGACATGATAAAATCTCCTTTTCGCTGGGGCGTCCCTCGCGTTTGAAAAAACCTCCCGGAATTTTTCCGGCCGCATAGGTTTTTTCCCGGTAATCAACCGACAAAGGAAAAAAATCTTTGCCCTCAAGCGGTTTGTCATCCGCCACCACGGCCGATAATGTAATCGTATCGCCCAGCCTGACCCAGGCCGAGCCGTTAGCCTGCGCCGCTACCTTGCCCGTTTCAATACTGAGTATTTTGCCGCCAACTTCAAGTTCAACTCTGTGAATCATTCTTTTACTACTCCTCTGCTATCGTCTGATATTTAACTGTGCAATCAATTGACGATAGCTGTCAATGTCATTTGCTTTAAGATAATTAAGCAGTCTTCTTCTTTGCCCGACCTTTTTTAAAAGGCCGCGGCGGCTGTGAAAATCTTTGGAGTGCAATTTCAAATGCCCGGTCAAAGCATTAATATCCTCGGACAGGATTGCAATCTGCACTTCCGGTGAACCGGTATCCTTTTCATGAATACGGTGTTCGGCAATAACTTCTGCCTTTCTTTCCTTACTAACAGACATTTCTGTTAACTCCTCTTATCGTTTATACTTAATACTTTTTCACGATCCGACTGCAGCTGCTCAGCCAGTTGCTCAGTAGTTTCGAATTTTTTATTTTCTCTCACAAACGCTTCCGGATAACAAATCAACTCTTCATCATATATATTTTTATCAAAATCAAATATATTAATTTCAACCGATTTTTCCTCATCCGGATTGAAATGATTTTTGCCGATAAACATCATTCCATTATACAATTTCCCGGCATACTCGGTCGAACATGAATAAACGCCGTCCCGGGGTAAAAGTTTCCTCGGCATAACATTCAAATTGGCGGTCGGAAAACCGATCTTATCGCCGAGACCGATACCCTTTTTGACAACTCCGGCAATCGGATATAAATGCCCCAGCAGATCCAGCGCCTGGGCCAGATTTTGTTCGGCAAGAATGCGCCGGATTCTTGTCGAGGAAATCGGCCGCCCGTCAACAATTACCGGATCAACAATCTTCAATTCAAAATTAAACCGACGACTTAAACCGAGCAAATCATTGATCGTCCCCGATCGATCCTTACCAAAAGCATGATCATAACCGACAATCAGTTTTTTAATTTTTAATTTCTCAATCAGATATATTTTGGCAAACTGCTCCGCGTTAAGATTCATCAGTTCCTGATTAAAATTCAATACCAAAAGATAACCGTCAAGATATTGCTCAAACAGCTTAACTTTTTCAGTCAGGCTGGTCAGAAGCGGCGGGGGCGATTCAGGCGTAACCAGAACCCGCGGATGAGGTTCAAATGTAATCGCCATTTTCTTCAAGTTATTCATCGCCGCGGATTGATTCAATTGCTCCAAAATGGCCCGGTGCCCCCGGTGAAGACCGTCGAAGGTCCCGATCGTCGCCGCTAGAGCGCCCTCAAATTGCGGAATATTCTCTATTCCTTTTATAATCTCTAAACTCAATTTAAAACCCTGATATAGGTGAAAAATTTATCGCCCTTAAAACCGGGCAGTTCCGAAGAATTAATTTCGGAACGACCGACGGCCATAATATGCCCTTCATAATCTTTCAGAGAAATAATATCCCGAGCGCGAAAACTGCCGTCTAATTCAACAATATTATCCTTCTCCGGTGAGCGACCGGTTATAATATCGGCGCTGAACTTTTCATCAACACGTATCGAAGGAAACGGCAGGACGGATTCTATCGGTTTTAACTTTCGCTTAAGCATCCCGGCCCGATGAAGATATTTGACTTCGTCAAGAGACAGCGACTCGTCAAGATTGTACTGGCCGACCCGGGAGCGATTTAACGCCGCAAGAAAACCACCACAACCGACCGCCTCACCGATATCATTGGCCAGGGCCCGAATATAGGTTCCTTTTGAGCAGCCGACGGTGCAATAAATATTCGGCAACTCAAGCTTATCCAGTTCAATATAATTTATTTCAACCTCCCGCTCCGGCGGCTCAACAGTCTTTCCCATACGGCTTAATTCATACAATCGGCGTCCGCCGACCTTTACCGCCGAATAGACCGGTACTTTCTGGATTATCCGACCGGTGAATTTTTTCAGGATTCGCCGGACATCTTTTTCGGTCAATTCAGGCACCGTCTGTTGGGGTGTGTC
>CAZJLX010000208.1:0-5157 GCA_964546545.1 uncultured Ignavibacteriaceae bacterium
CGAAAGAGCCGATATGCATATCGAGATTGTAGTAGTTGTTTTTCAATTTTAATTTTTTAAAGCCGTCGATATCAAAATGGGTAATCGGGTGATATTTCTTCGAGCAGAAAGCGAATGACCAGTAACAAGATGGATATATAGGTACATAGGCACTGTACATCCGGACAATCGGAAATATCTGACGCAGATTATTATTATACAGATTTCTTACGGGTTTATTTATTGCAGCCAGGATCTATTATTACATTTTATTACATGGATGCCCTGCATCTTGCCATGGGATTGCAACTAAAATTCATAATCCTTCATACTTACCCACAATTCTCCTACTAAATCAATGTTAAATCACCTCTTCCGCTTTTTATATGGCTATCAATCTATTTGCCCGGAAAAAGAGTGATGAAAAAACTTTCATATGACAAAACAAACCCATTTCCGGCAGTGGCCCCTTTTTACGGACGGCGCGATGAAAGGAAAATCTACGGTTAAGCGGCGCGAAGCACATAGACGGGATCCCTGCCCGTGCCGAAACAAAGCCATTTTATTTTAACTGGGATTGCTTACCCGCATTATGATGAAGTTACCTGTTGCAGTTAAAATTATTGGGTGCCTCTTATAGAAATTCGGACATAGATGATTTAATTATTTCAGGCAGCGTTTGATCGATTCTTCGATCTCGCTTATATCGACGCAGGTGTTTTTACAGGGGCCTTCGGGTCGCTTATTGGGGAAACCGATGACCGGGATATGAGTGTTGACATCGCGAAATCCGGAAAGAAGATCCCGCTCGCAGGCGATGGCGATAATTATATGCGGACGTATTTCCCGGATTTTAAGTCGTGCCTGTGTCCCTCCGCCAACCGTATATAAATGGAAATTGTACTTATCGCGAAGTTTTCGAAAATCGCGATTGTTTTCTTTGGTCAGACAGCGAGGCAGAAGAAGCATCAGTTTGTCCGGTGTCGTTCGACGCGATTCCGGCCCGAGCAAAACGTTGTGGACTTTTAAAAAGGAATTGGTCAGCTTTTCTTTGGACAGGCCAAATCCGCGCCCGACCGCAATGACCAGCCCGAGAAGTTTGTTGACTAATTGAGGGATAATCATCCAGCGGGTAATCGGTCGGTTGGTTAACGCCGCAATATTAAAAATAATCAACCAGATAAACAGAATTGAGCAAAAGGCAAAAAAGATTATCGAAATTGACTGCGCCAGAAAAGATCCTGCTGATACCAGTCGGGGATATATCAACCACAAAAAAAGTCCGGCGGCCAGAATCAATAAAATCGTGGTGATAATCGTCAGACCGAGAAAAACCCGATAATCGGCCTCGGTTGATTCATCGGCCGATTTTCCATCCCAGTCGAGCCACTCATCGCCCAGCCGGCGATCGTCAATTTTCTCAGAGGTTTTTTCTTTTGCCATCATTTTTAATATAAAGTTGTCAAATTATACGGTCAAGTGGCTGAATGGATTAATAATTTGAATAATAAAAGGCCGCGGGTTTAAATCCCCGCGGCTTTCAAGCTAAAAGGAGGTCCACCCTCACTATGGACCTCCTTTATCCCCACCTCAATTACCCTTCACCGCCATAATATATATAAAGAGTAACTAACTTCGAAGTATATAGTAACAAGCTATGTGCCAAAATTAATTCTTATTGTTTAAGCCGATATTATCCCTTATCATTCAATGGATTACACTTTGCGGCCAAGCTACAATCCGACCAATTAAATGATTTTGATAACGCAGAAACTGCGTCCTATATTATCGGATACAATTGGCCATAAAAGCTTATTTATTGACAGATAACGAATTGAAAGGGTTATTTACTGCGCCGGCATATTCCGCGCCTCTTTTATCAGATGCGCCATTACTGCGCTATAATTTAAATTTAATTTATGGCTATAATATTCGTTTTTATTTTGTCGGATTTATTTATTAACTGTGCCGCATATAAATTATTATATATTAAGCGGATACGGGAAGTGACGAAATATTCATCATAAAAATTCAGATTTTTAATTCATTTGTATTCAACACTCCTGCAATAAATTATTAATATAACAGAATATGGATTTTCATTTTTTAAAGTTTAATAAACAATAACTTTATATATAATATACCGTTATTATAGGGATGATGGAATTAATACTCGACTATCTTGAGCCAATAAAAATAATATGTGATAAGTTGCTGTTTTTTTAAAACCGGTACTTGACAGATTGGAATATTATGTTTAAATAGGCATGCTTTATTAAACTTTTAAGAGGCTTTTGTTAAACAGTGAAGATCGAGATCGGACAAAAAATAAAGGCTTTGCGACTCGCATCGGAATTGACACAATCCGAGTTGGCCGCCCGGGCAAGATTGACAAAAGGTTTTATTTCTCAGTTTGAGCGAGATCAAACCTCGATTTCATTGGATTCCCTGTTGGATATTCTGGATGCCCTCGGAGTCAGTATCGCCGAATTTTTCGGCGACTTATCGGTCACCAGGCGTGTTTTTGCACCGCGCGACAGAATTAAATTGCCCGATAAAAATGTCGACTCTTTTGAAATTCTTATTCCCGGAAGTACCAACAATCTGATGGATCCGATTATGATTACTCTCGCGCCCGGTCAATTTCTGGATGAGGATGGTCCTCACTCAGGTGAGGAGTTCGGTTATGTCCTTTCCGGTGTTTTAACGCTGGTAGTCGGCAAAAAAAATTATAAGATCTCGGCCCGGAACTGTTTTTATTTTGAGGCCGATCAGACGCATCAAATGATAAATAAGGGAAAGGGTAAGGTTAAATTCCTCTGGATAACCTCCCCTCCCCAAATGTAATATAGATTTTACCGACGAAAGGAGGTATCGAAAATGAAAATACTGGGGCGTCATCTGGTAGCAGAATTATCTGACTGCAGTCAGGAAATTTTAAATGACTTGCCGAGACTTGAGATTGCTTTAAAGGAAGCCGCACGATTATCCGGTGCCGTTGTCGTCGATACTGTCTTTCATCGTTATAATCCTCAGGGTATATCGGGCGTGGTGGTGATTGCCGAATCGCATCTCTCTTTGCATACCTGGCCGGAATACGGCTATGCCGCAGTTGACTGCTTTACCTGCGGAACTTCGGTTGATCCGTACAAAGCGATGGCTCATATAAAAGAGCAGCTAAAGTGTAATTCGATCAAGATTAAGGAACTTAATCGCGGTATCCCATCAAAGGATGACAGAATTATTGCCCATAAGTCAACCTCTACTACTTTGGCCGGAGCTTGAACGATGGATATGCAAATGATCAGGGCGATCGATATTAGACGGCCCGATACCGACTCGAGACTGGGTCATGATGAGTTTTATCAGTTGATAACGATGCTGAAAGATAAACGGGCGCAGACCCCGATTCTATTTTTGTCGCGTTCGAAGATCAGAAATAATCTGCTTGATCTGTCGGCGGCTCTGCCCGATGTCGGCATCCGTTATGCGGTCAAAGCGAACAATCATCCGGTTATTCTGGAAGAAGTCG
Source organism: uncultured Ignavibacteriaceae bacterium (assembly GCA_964546545.1). Lineage (GTDB taxonomy): Bacteria > Zixibacteria > MSB-5A5 > GN15 > PGXB01 > CAZJLX01. The sequence continues at coordinate 3,512 of CAZJLX010000208.1, forward strand.
CCGCCGCCGGTTTTTCTTTTGATATCGCCTCCTGCCGCGAAGCATTGTCGGCAATCGAAGCGGGGGGAACCGTTAAACAATTCATTCATTCGCATCCGATTAAATCAAATAAAGAAATCGAGGACTCGATCAGAGCCGGTATTAATCTTTTTGTAGTCGATAATCCGGATGAAATAGACAAGTTCGCGGCCTATGCCGGTAAAGTGCGGCTGTTAATTCGTTTCCGTATCGATGACAGCAGCGCCGTTATAGACCTGTCATACAAATTCGGTTGTACTCTTGAAGATATCGATCTTCTGGCAAAAAATATACGCGATCTGGGACTTGAGTATTACGGTTTGACGTTTCATGTCGGGAGCCAGTGTCTGGACAGCAGCATTTATGTCCGGGCGGTGAAGAGTGCCTCGATCATTATCAAGCGGCTGGCGATTGATAATTTTAATACTCGCCTGCTTGATATCGGCGGCGGTTTTCCGGTTCCCTATACCGACAAAATACCGAGTATAGATAAATTCTGTGAACCTATCCGCAAATCTCTAATCCAAAATATCGATCCGAATATAATAATTATTTGCGAGCCGGGAAGATTTATCTCAGCCACGGCGGTGACACTGGCCGCCTCGGTCATCGGTAAATCTAAACGGCGCGGGCGACCCTGGTATTTTATGGATGACGGTTTGTACGGTTCGTTTTCCGGGCGGCTGTACGATCATTGCAAATATCAGGTTCTTACCAGTCGCAATACGACCTGGCGGCGTTCGGTGCTGGCCGGACCGACCTGTGATTCATTCGATATCATTTACGAAGATGCGATCCTGCCGCCACTGGAAGTCGGTGATATTGTGCTTTTTCCGGTTATGGGTGCCTATTGTTCGGTATCGTCTTCGGATTTTAACTGTTTGAAAAAAGCGGAGTATATTATCATTGACTAAGACAGCCAATAAAACGACTGATACATACATTGTCGAATCATCGATGGATAATCTCTGGAATGTCTGGTTCACCGAACTGCATCTGGGCAACAGCGGCATAACGGTCAAGGTTAAGCGTTTGCTGGAATCAACCAAATCCAAATTCCAGCGAATCGATGTTCTCGATACCGAAGACTTCGGTAAAATGCTTGTGCTCTACGGTTCAATTATGGTGGCCGACAATGATCTGAACTCGTACAACGAGATGCTGACCCATGTTCCGCTCTTTACGCATCCCAAACCGAAAAAAGTGCTTATCATCGGCGGCGGTGACGGCGGGGCGCTGACCAATGTGATGAAGCATCCCGAGGTAAGAAAAGCGACGATGTGCGAGATTGACCGCCAGGTGGTCGAGATCAGTAGAAAGTATTTCCCGAAATTGACCAAAGGTCTCGACGATAAACGGGCGAAAGTTATCTATCGCGACGGGAAAAAGTTTATTGAAACCGGTAAAGAAAAATTTGATATAATCCTGCTCGATCTCTCCGATCCAATCGGCCCGGCGGCGGATCTGTTCCAGAAATCTTTTCATCAAAAGGTGTACGATCGGTTGAACGATGATGGTATTATGGTGGCACAGTCGGAGTCGCCGTATTTTAATAAAGTGACCGTTAAAAATATGTATAAAAATCTGCGTCAGATATTTCCGATTGTCCGGATGTACAGTGCTTATGT
>CAZJLX010000209.1:0-5156 GCA_964546545.1 uncultured Ignavibacteriaceae bacterium
CCATTCACTCGAATATAATGTGGCCGAAAATATATATCTGGCGGCCGGTTTATTTATAGGTATCGGTCCCGGGCCGAAACGTCCGGATCGGCTGGAATCTGAGTTTGGCGCATATCCCGATACTTTCTATAGCTCTTTCCGCCTTTACTTTTAAAAAGCCTTGATTTGTATTTTATAAAATGTTCAGGGTGAAACCAGGCCAATTTTAGTCATCTTGTTGTTACGCAACCCATAACATCCTTATAAGCATCCTTAAATATCGTATTTAATAGATTACTCACGGTTTTATATTTATTGATAAATCATGCTCTTTGCGGATATCCGCCAAACCGGGAAAAATACCTGGTTTATGGTATATTTATACTCTAATTGGCTCTTCTGAGAAACCTGATAATATTGCAGGATAGGCTTGACTTTATAGAATAGACGTTATTATTTTCGCCGGATATGATATGTAAAGTTTGTGAAAAAAATAACAAGTTACTGGAGAAGGTTCAGCATGAATAAGGAGTCGTACAATCCATTTCATATGGCTCAAAAGCAATTCGATAAGATAGCCGAACTGCTGGAGCTTGATGAGTCAACGTGCGCTTTGCTGCGCAATCCGATGCGAGAATATCAATTTAATATCCCGGTTCGCATGGATGATGGAAAAACTAAAATTTTTCGCGGTTTCAGGGTACAGCATAATGATGCTCGCGGACCGTGCAAAGGCGGTATCCGATTCCATCCGCAGGAAACTATCGATACGGTTCGTGCTCTTTCGATGTGGATGACCTGGAAATGCGCCGTAGTGGATATTCCTCTGGGTGGCGGTAAAGGTGGCGTCATCTGTGACCCGCATAACCTAAGCGAACGAGAACAGGAAAATCTTTGCCGGGGCTGGGTTCGGCAGATGTCCAAAAATGTCGGACCGGTATCCGATGTACCTGCTCCCGACGTTATGACCAGCGCTCAACATATGCTCTGGATGCTGGATGAATATGAAACGATACATGGCGGCAAAGCCCCCGGATTTATTACTGGTAAGCCGGTTGGAATGGGCGGATCGCTGGGTCGCAAAGAGGCGACCGGATTCGGGGTTATTTATCTGGTCAGAGAAGCCTTGCGCGTCCTGGGTATTCGACCCGAAGAAACGACCGCATCCGTTCAGGGTTTCGGAAACGTGGCCCAGTTTGCGATAAACCTTTATGAACAGATCGGCGGTAAAGTTATCTGCGTTTCCTGCTGGGATCAGAAAGAACAGACCTCCTTCTCATTCAGAAAAAAGGCCGGTATCAATCTCGATGAACTTCTGACAATTACCGACCGATTCGGCGGAATAGATAAGGCTAAGGCGGAAAATGCCGGCTATGAAATCCTTCCCGGCAATGACTGGATCGAACAGGAAACCGATATTCTTATTCCGGCCGCGCTGGAAAATCAAATAACCGAAGAAACAGCTCAGAAAATCAAACCATCGGTAAAAATTATTGCCGAAGGAGCCAATGGACCAACGACGCCGGAAGCCGATAATATATTGGGTGAAAGAAATATTTTCGTGCTTCCCGATTTTCTGGCCAATGCGGGCGGTGTTACCTGCAGCTATTTTGAGCAGGTGCAGAGTAATATGAATTATTTTTGGGAAAAAGACGAGGTTCTCGGCAAGCTTGATGTCAAGATGACCTCGGCTTTTCAGTCAGTTTATGATGTGGCGCAGAAGAGAAAGCTATATATGAGAGATGCCGCCTATTTGATAGCCATTGCCAGAGTGGCTCAGGCCTGTCGGGATCGCGGCTGGATTTAATTCGATCTGATACCGGGAATTGTGCCTATGCCAAAACATATAAAAGTTGCGGCCGATTTACCCCGTTATGATCGCGGCTCATTCGATTCGGGTTGTACCATCTCCTGCCTCGGCAGCGGATTAATCGGCGGAAAGGCATCGGGCCTGGCGGGAATCCAGAATACGCTGATTGATTATTTCGGCGCCTCTCCCTTTCCGGAATTTGAGGTTTCCATACCCCGGATGGTGATTATCGCCACCGACATTTTCGACCGGTTCATGGAACGCAATTCCCTGTATCAGAAAGTTTCCGAAAAAGATATATCCGATAAAAGTATTGCCCTTGAATTTCAAAGGGCCGATTTACCGACCGAAATACTGGGTGATCTGCGTGTTTTAATCTCCGGGGTCAAAACGCCTCTGGCGATCAGGTCCTCGTCGATGCTGGAAGATGCAATGTATGAGCCGTTCGCCGGAGTTTACGAAACGAAGATGATTCCTAATAATCAACCTGAGATTGACAGTCGTTTTCGCAAACTGACCGAGGCCATAAAATATATATATGCCTCAACTTTTTTTAAGGCGGCCCGCGATTACCGAAAAATTATCGGCAAAGAATCGGCCGCTGAAAAAATGGCTTTGATTATTCAGGAAGTGGTTGGCCAAAAACATGGTAATTCATATTATCCGCATATCTCTGGGGTCGCCCGGTCATATAACTTCTACCCGGTCGGTCGGGCCAAACCGGATGAAGGGATCGTAAATCTCGCCTTGGGCCTGGGCAAAACAATTGTCGACAGCGGCCTGGTCTGGTCCTATTCACCCGCTTTGCCAAATGTGGCACCGCCGGTCGGTTCGGTTGCGGAATTGTTAAAAACATCCCAAAACAGATTCTGGGCGGTTAATATGGGTAAACCGCCTGAATACGATCCGATTAACGAAGCTGAGTTTTTAAGCCATCTTGAATTGAGCGAGGCCGAATATGACGGGACATTGAAATATGTCGCATCGACCTATCAGGCCGCCAATGATCGTCTGGTCATGGGTATCGGTTCCAAAGGAGCCCGGCTAATTAATTTTGCGCCGATACTGAAGGGTGAATTATTTAAACTCAATGACCTGATAAAAAAACTGATTCACCTGTGCGAAGAAGCACTTGAGGTCGATGTCGAGATCGAATTTGCCGTCACTCTGGACTCAGATAAAGGCCAATCACGACTTGGTTTTCTTCAGGTGCGTCCCATGGTCGTCAGTCATGAGGATATTGCCTTGGCGGATGAAGAGATGAATGCAACGAACATTCTGGCCGCTTCGGATAAGGTTTTGGGAAATGGAATGGTGGATAACATCTTGGATATTGTTTATGTCGATCCTGAAAAATTCGAGGCCAAAGATACGCGGCAAATCGCCGCGGAAATCGAAACCTTCAATAAAAATCTCGTGGAACAAAAAAGACCCTATTTATTAATCGGCTTTGGCCGCTGGGGTTCATCTGATCCCTGGCTGGGCATTCCGGTCGAATGGAACCAGATATCAGGGGCGCGGGCGATTATCGAGGCGACTTTGCCCAACATGAATGTTGAATTCAGTCAGGGTTCGCACTTTTTTCATAATTTATCAAGTTTTCAAATATGCTATTTTTTAATATACTATAGTGGAAAATATAAAATTGACTGGTTGTGGTTAAACAGCCAAAAAGAAATAGCCCGAACCGACTTTGTCCGTCATGTTGCCTTATCCTCACCGCTGGCAATCAAAGTTGACGGGCGCAGGGGACGAGGGATCGTAAAAAAATGACTGATAAGAAAAAATCAATAGACCATCTTCTGCAGTCTCTTCAGGAACGAGCCAAAGAACTAAACTGTATTTATCGTACCGAAGAAATTCTAAGCAATCTTGAGACTCCGCTTCCCGAAATCTGTCTGAAGATTATTGATGCCATTCCGCCCGGGTGGCAATATCCCGAAATCTGCCAGGCCAAGATAGTTCTTGAAAACGAAACATATCATAAGCCTGATCTGCAGGAGAGTCAGTGGTTTCAATCGGCCAATATTCTGGCCAATGAAATTATCGTCGGGACTATAACTGTCTATTACACCGAAGAAATGCCTTCTGAAGATGACGGTCCCTTCCTGAAAGAAGAAACAAAGCTTATTAAGACCATTGCCGAACGGTTGGGGCATTATGTGGTTCATAAAAAAATGCGCCATATTATTAATGACTGGGAAACCTCGACGCCCAAACAACAGCAATGGCAGGTTGTCTTGCAGATGCTTAACCAGACGGATCGAAATCTGTACTATGCCATTGCCCGCAAGATGTTAAACCACCTTTGCTGGAGCGGTATCAGAGAGGCCGAAGAGATTCTTCAGAAATACAGCCCACGCGATATTTCCGACAGCATCGATCAGCATGATACATGGAATCAGCCGCTCGAACGCAGAAAAATCGAGATGCCGGCGGCCTTTGGCACGACAGTGTTTGATATTGCCGCCAAACATTTTGGCGACGAAGATATATTAAATCTCATAAAAAAATGGGTGCAGGAAGATAAACTCAGTTTTTTGGTGCAGGTCGTTAACAGAAATCTGTCGCTGTCCGATGTGGCCGACGCCATCCGGCGGTATTATCATCTGGCCGAAGAGGAGCGCGGTTTTAAGACACCCAATGAAATTGGTATCCAGGTCTCACTTATCAGGCGTTTTTTATCCGACCAGTTGGAATATATAAATGTCATAAAACATTTTATCGAAATCTCCGATTTTTATCACCTGCTTCAAAAAGTAATATTCAGCCCGGAAAGTCATGGCAAACTGGGCGGCAAAAGTGCCGGATTGTATCTGGCCTCACAAATATTAAAAAAGAAAAAAACCGAGCACAAAATATTAAATAATGTCAAGATACCCAAAACCTGGCATATAACCTCCGATGTCCTTCTGCATTTCATGCACTATAACAACTTCGAGGAAGTTGTCGAACAAAAGTATAAAGAGATTAACCAGGTCAGACTGGAATACCCGCATGTCGTCGAAACTTTCAAACGCTCAACATTTCCACCGGATATTGCCCGTGGTCTGTCGATGGCGCTGGATGATTTCGGTGAAACACCTCTGATAGTGCGCTCGTCATCTCTCCTCGAAGACAGAGTCGGAGCCGCCTTTTCAGGAAAATATAAAAGCCTTTTTCTGGCCAATATGGGCAGCAAAGAAGAACGGTTGGAAGCTTTGATGGATGCTATTGCCGAAGTATACGCCTCAACTTTTGGCCCCGATCCGATTGAATATCGAGCCGAAAGAGGTCTTATTGATTTCGGCGAGGAGATGGGGATTATGATTCAGGAAGTGGTCGGGCAAAAAATCGGGTATTATTATCTTCCCGCTTTCGCCGGGGT
>CAZJLX010000210.1:0-5143 GCA_964546545.1 uncultured Ignavibacteriaceae bacterium
TTGAAGCCGCCGATTATAGCGGCACTTCCATACAGGCGGTTATCAGGTAGTCCAAAATCTGCTGTTTTTCAAACTTGACAAGCCGAACCGAGCCGTCTATTATCCTGAATAGAATAAATATATGAAAGCGACATTTTTTAAAATTGCGGCGGTGATTATTCTGGCGACAATTCTGGTGGCCATTTCGATAATAAAATCCTCGATTTCGGATAAAACCAGCGCCTCACTCGATCAAACTCAGCTTGACCGATATTTTCAGACGCGTGACAGTCTGCTTTTAAAGCAATTCGATGATACGACCCGGTTTTATATCGATTCATTGGTCGAGCTTGAAGATTATTTCAGCTATCAAATCGATAGCTTAAATGACTATTTTCGACTCCGCGAATCGACTTTGGTCGCCGAGAAAGTTATTGATACAGTAGTAATTAAAGATACTGTCCAGGTGACAAAATATAAGACTTCACCTCCGGTCGGAAAAGTAACAGCCAGCGTGACCAAGCCCAAAACCGATTCGACTTCCCAAAAAGTAAAAGAGGAATATTTTGCTGTTTACAACCGCTTGCCCAAAGATTTGACCAGCTATGAAGAGAAAGTCTCACGCAACGAAATTATTGTCGAGTTGTCCAAAAAATACGACATATCACCCAAAACAGTTCAGAAATATATAAAATAAGATCAATGCGTAATAATGCTCGCCCGATTTAATGAGTCAGATTTTGTCGAAATATTATTTGACAAATTGATTTTAGAGGCCTTTCCAGTCGAAAGCTCGGCCTACTTCCGGGAAGAAATTGAGAGGCAACGTCAGGAAGATATTGAAAAATATCGCAGCAAAGTTGTCTGGCACATTAATCATTCGCTTTCCAAACGCCAAAAAGAGGTCTTAAAATTGATCCTGATGGGGAAAAAAGAGGCTGAAATTGGAAAAATTTTGGGCATTAAGCAGCAGGTTGTAAATATTTATAAACAAAGGGCAGTCAGAAAGTTAAAAGACAAATTGACTCGCTAAGCTGTATGTTAAAAGTCTTATAATTGAGATAGAGTTATACTCACGAAAACCCTTTACCGCCGTATATTTTGTAGCGACAGAAGCACCTTACTAACTTGTGAATTAAAAACAGCTATCATCTGTTCGAATCGAAGGAGGTGATAAAAAATCATAAAGAGCACCCCCAATTAGCCCTTCAATAATTAACTTGTAACTTTGTCCTCAGGCTAAAAGGGAGATTTTAATGCCTGCGAGAAAAGAAGCTGAGGTGTTTGCAAGTTCCGATATTAAGGACTGCTGGCACCCATACGGTTTACAGGGTTTGAGTCCTGAAAAATTTGCAGATGTGGCGACCAGGATTCTAAAAGGGAAATTTGATTTGCTTTCTCTCAAATGGAAAAAGGCGACATCATTTGGAGAAATCGGATCAATAAGCTGAAAAAGAAATTCATACGGTTATTGATATAGGTTGGGTCATAAATCTTGTATAAGGCCGGCTTAAAGCCGGCCTTTTGCTATGTACTACAATTTTTTTCTCAGCACCGATAAAGTAGGGGTTGACAAAGTCGAATCAGAATGGAATATTGGACGCCATTATATGAACAAATTGAAATTAGTTGTGTATTAGAGATAATGAAAACAAGATTAAAACAGGCCTCTCTTTTAATAATCATCTCGCTTGTAATCGGTCTGGTGGTGAATAATATCTCAGGTTGGGGGATTCCGATAATTGGCAGTTGGCCTTCTTTATCCGGTTCCGCTACGGTGGTTGTTCCTCCGTCGGCCGAGGAGGGCGATCCGCCGTTTATCTCGCTCGATGAAGCCGCCGCCAAATACCAGACACCGGGTGTGATATTTATCGATGCCAGGGAACCGGAAGATTATGAGCATGGGCATATCACAGGGGCCTTGAGCCTGCCATATGACTATTTGGAAGATTATTGGGACAACGTCTTGACCGATAAGGCGATTCAGCAGGAATTTGTTATTTACTGTTCCGGCTCGGAATGTGAATCATCGCTTTTTTTGGGACGCGAGATGGCTTTTAAAGGTTTCAAGAGGATATCGATTTTTTATGGCGGATGGCGCGAATGGGAAAAGGCCGGTTTGCCTGTCGAGAATGCTGAATAAAATGCCGGGATTTAATAAAATTCTTCATAATGATTATTTGAGTCTGCTGGTACGGCTGGTGGTCGGAATCATGTTTATCTATGCCTCTTATGATAAAATTCTGGACCCGGCACAGTTCGCAAGGGTCATATATAATTTTCATATCCTTCCGGGTGAGCTGGTAAATCTGTCGGCAATTATTATGCCTTGGGTCGAGTTCGTTTGCGGTGTCACACTTATATTTGGTATTTATAAAAAGGGTTCGGTTTTAATCTTAAATACCCTGCTGGTTATTTTTATGGTTGCCATAATCGTCAATATCATTCGTGGTGTCGATTTGGAATGCGGTTGTTTTACCGTCAGCTCCAAAGCCAAAAGTAACGCCTATTCACTATTATTCAGAGATATTGGCTATTTTATACTGACCTTTTATCTGTTCCTTAATCGCTCTCAAAAGTTTGAATTGGCCAAGACGGGAAAAAGGCGATAAGTCGATTTCTTTTTTTTATTATATCTTTGATTAGTCATTTACTATTTCTTACTTTATTGAAATAACGGGATAAAACGTCGATAATACGGGAATGCGATCGTTTATTCTATGCCGAAAAGGGTTGTTGATTGCGACGAAAAATATCTGTTTTTAATAAATTGTTCTGTCGGTGGCTTAATTGGCCGTTGCCGGTCAGATCGCTGATATTTATTTTATGCGGATTGTTTCTGGCTTTTCCGCTTCAAATTAACGCCCAATCGGATCCGGGGGATACTCTTTTATCAGAAACAATTGATTCGATAATCATTGATAATAATAATATCTTTTTCACCGATTCTTCAAAATATGACAATTGGATTTATCGTCTGGCCAATAAACTTCATATCAGGACCAAAAAGTATGTTATAAGAAGAGAATTGCTTCAAAACCGGGGTGATCGGTTTAGTCGTCGGCTAGCCGATGAAACGGAACGTAATCTTCGGGCTATGCCTTATCTATGGCGCGCTGGAGTCGAACTGTATCGCAGTGGAGATAGCCTTAGTATAATGAGAATATCGACTTCCGATACCTGGACTCTGGTCGGTGGTCTATCGATTAATCGTACTGCCGAGCAATTGACTTATCATTTCAGGGCGGAGGAATTAAATCTCTTCGGTACCGGGCAATCGATTTCTTTTCACTTTTATATTCGGGAGTTCGAGGATGATTATATAAAATTATCGTATCTGGAACGCCGACTCTTTGGCTCCCGTACATATATCGGCCTGGATATCAATGATCATCCCGAGGTCGGAACGCGCTCAATATATATCGGTAAACCGTTTTATTCATTATCATCCACTACCCAGTTTTATATTGATTACTCTTCGGTGAATCGACAGAATTTATATTACTCAGACGGCTCCCTGGTCGCCTATGATTATCTGAAAGGGAATGCAATAAATTTTGAAGGGAACTATCGGTTTGGATCGTATCATAATAAACTGACATTTGGTATTATGACAAAATACAAGGATTTCCGGGTTTCTGATAAAACGACTGCTTCGCCGACCGGTGATTTTAGATTTGCCGAAGATAGTGCTTTTTACGCACTTATTCCGGCCATGTCTTTTTTTAATTTTAATTATATAGCCACCAAAAGGATAGACCAGTTTAGCGTTACCGAAGATATTTTGATCAGCCGGGGAGCAAAGATCGTTTTTGGATCTGTTTTTGATAATAGTGATGGAAATGAGTTGTATAAAATAGCGGAATTTCAAACCAAATATGACACCTATTTTAAGACTAATATGATTTTCCTCGGTTTTTACCATAAATGGTATTTTAAGGAATCGGTATGGTTCAGAAAATGGCTCAGAGGATCGATAAAGTATTATAATAACGCTGTTTTATGGTATACACCGGCGTTAAACATAGAATATGACATGGATTTGTATAAAAATGAACGACAGGCGCTCTACTTGGGTGAAAATAACGGATTGCGTGGTTATGTGAAGAATTACTCAACTGGTGAGAGAAGATTTAAGATAAACTTTGAAAATCGGTTTTTTACCGGTATTAGGCTATTTACGGCCGAATTTGGAGCGGTTCAGTTTATTGATCTCGGACGAAGCTGGGAAAAAGAGAATAAACTAAATTTTCGTGATCTGTTATGGTCCGTGGGCGCAGGCCTAAGGTTAAGTGCGGAAAAGATTTCCGGGGCAAGAATGATGCGTCTGGATGTTGCTTATGCGGGAGTTACTAAACGCTGGCAGCTTTCTTTCGGGGTCGGACACTATTTTTAAACAGATTATCTTTAAATAAGACAACTACTTATAAGGCTTGACAAAATGACGATTAAGGTTAAATTAGTACAAAGAGAACTTACGACCGTGTACCGCCCTTATATCCGGCCGTTTAGCTGGAGTTTATATAAATGAACAAGATTTTGACAGTCTCTGTTCTTGCGATTGTGGCAGGATTATTGATATTTTCCATACCGACCGCAAACGATTATAAAAATCTGGCCTCTCAGGATTTGATAAAAAACGCCTATAGTATGGGCGAAATCAGCGTTGGCGATAAAGTATTCTATGAATTACAGTCTGTTATTGATCCTGAAAATCTGCCTGAAAAATACCGCTCCCCAAACCGGACAATCATTCGCAGCGGGACGCCATATATTAATGCGGTCCTGGATAATTGGGAGCTGCTTGATTCGCAGCAGCAGGCTGTGGCGGCTCAGTATCTGGCTCGTCCACCCAAAGATACTTATTATGTCTCGCCCGATTCGATCTTTGCCATCCACTATGATACGAGCGGTTATTATATACCACCAACCGCCGATCTCGATTCCAACGGTATTTATGATTATGTCGAAGCTGTAGCGCAATATGCCGACAGTGCCTCTCGTTACTACAGAAATGGATACCAATTTTTACCGCCGCCTTCGGATGGCGATGAGTTGTATGATATTTACCTGTTATTTACGGGAACGGCCTATGCCTATACTGTTCGTGGCGAATCCGGCGATTCGGCCTTTTTTGTATCGTGAATCAGGTGCTGCTGATCCT
>CAZJLX010000211.1:0-5127 GCA_964546545.1 uncultured Ignavibacteriaceae bacterium
AAATGATCAATTACACCGATTTTTAGACGGTTTTAAACTGCGAACCGGAGCGGATGACTTTTATCAGGTCATGGTTAAGAATAATATTTTATTCTATCTGCTTTCGGATGGAATAGATTTGTATATCGATTATATATTAAAAAAGAACGAATTATCAGAGATTAAATTTTTCAGCAACCAAGCTTCAATTAAAAACGGCCGACTGCAAATTGAATTTCCGCATGATAATTATAATTGTGAACGGTGTGGCTGTTGCAAAGGCGCGCGGATAAAGGATATAATCGCCGACCAACGAAACGAATATAATATAATATTCATCGGTGACGGACTCTCCGATATCTGCGCGATCGAGCATGCCGACTATATTTTCGCCCGCGGAGATTTATTAAAATATTGCCGGTCGGAGGGCAAAGTTGCGTTTGAATATGCCGACTTTTTTGATATATTGAATCGATTAAAGAATTCCGGTATTATTTCCGGACTGGTTTAAAAAACAGAATGATGCGGAGTAACCGATGAAGGCGATAATAATGGCGGGTGGTTTTGGGACCCGTTTGCGGCCGTTGACAATAAATATACCCAAACCGATGGTTCCGATCGGTAATCTGGCCATGATGGAGCATGTTGTTAATCTGCTTAAAAGTCATGGTTTTACCGATCTGGCCTCACTTCTCTTTTTTCAGGCTGATGAGATAAAAAATCATTTTGGGGACGGACACAAATTTGGCGTTAAGATGGACTATCTCGAGCCGACCGAAGATTATGGGACGGCTGGGGCGGTCAGGTTCGCCGATACTTTTATAGATGACACGATTCTTGTTATTTCCGGTGATGTCCTGACTGATTTTGATTTGAAAAAAGCGCTCGACTGGCACCATGAGAAAAAATCGGAGGCTTCGATTCTTCTCACACGGGTCGAAAATCCGCTTCCCTATGGTATTGTTATCACCGATGAAAACGGACGAATCATTCAATTTCTTGAGAAACCATCCTGGGGCGAAATGTTCTCCGACACGATCAACACCGGTATTTATATTTTGGAACGGCATGTGGTGCAATTAATTCCTCCGGAAACCAATTTTGATTTTTCCCAGAATCTTTTTCCGCTGATGCTTCTGCGAAAGATGGGCCTGAACGGCATGATTATGGATGGTTACTGGAAGGATGTCGGCAATATCGATGAGTACGCGCGGGCGCATAATGATCTTCTGGCGGGAAAGATCAAGCTTGAACTGGGTCTCGAAAAACGCACCATAGGCAATGCGGTGGTTCATTTCGGTCAGAATGTGCAACTGGGCAATGATGTCGAGTTTGAGGGCGTAGTCGTCCTGGGTGATAATGCTATGGTAGCTGACGGCGCTCGGATAAATAATTCGGTGATAGGCGCCCAGACTCGAATCGGTGAGGGTGTCGAACTGACAAATTCGGTGGTCTGGTCCGATTGCCAGATTGGTCCCAAGTCACAGATGACGCAGGCGATTATTTGCAATCGGGTTCATATCGGTGACAATGTGGCACTCCTGGATAATGTGATTGTCTCCGATGACAGTAAGGTCGGTGATGGCGCCACCGTCAAGGCGAACTGTAAAATCTGGCCCGGTAAATCGGTCGATGCCGGCGCTATCCTGTCATCATCGCTGGTCTGGGGCGAAAAGTGGAACCGCGAGCTGTTTACCGCGTCTAAAGTCTCTGGTCTGGCCTTAACCGAAATTACACCTGAAATGGCGGTTAAACTGGGCGGGGCCTTTGGCGCTTTTCTCGGACTGGGTAAACGGGTCGTTACCAGCCGTGATTCTTCCGATACATCCCGTCTGCTCAAGCGAAGTTTGATTGCCGGTTTTTTGGCCGCCGGGGTTGATGCCGACGATCTCGAGGTCATGCCGATCCCGGTCGTTCGGTACGCTTTGCGTGGCGGCGATTATGCCGCCGGGGTATATATCCGGCACAATCCGGAAGATCGCAATCTGATTGACTTTATCTTTTTTAACGGCGACGGGCTGGATATGCCGACGGTAAAATTAAAAAAGGTCGAAAGGCTATATTTCGGTGAGGATTTCCGTCGGGCGACACTGGATCAGATCGGTCATCTCGATATGCCGCTCGGGGTGCTGGAAAGATATCGTTCCGATTTTCTCAAAACCATTGATGATGAGGCTATTTCCAAAGCCGGTTTTAAGGTGGTGGTCGATTATGCCAACGGCGGGGCGAGTATGGTTTTCCCGACCGTTTTCACGCAACTGGGTATTAATCTGGTGGCGCTGAACGCTTATATCGATCCGCGAAAATTTTCCAATCATCCCGATGAACGACATCAGTCGATTGTGCAACTGTCGTCGATTGTTAAGACATTACATGCCGATATCGGTTTTTTGATAAATCCGGCCGCTGAAAAATTAACGGTTGTTGACGAAAATGGTCGGTTAATCGGCAGCCAGTTGCTGTTATTGATCGTAACCGATCTCTTTTTGCGAACTCATACGGTCAAACGGATCGCTGTTCCGGTGGCGGCCTCGATGGGAATCGAAAAAATCGCCGAACAATATAATGTCGAGGTTATCCGCGTGCGTAATTCACATCTGGCGATGATGGAGGCGCTTCAGCTGGGGGGAGTTGACTATGTCGGCGGGACGCTGGGCGGTTTTATATTCCCCGGATTCCAAATGGGCAGCGACGCTATCGTATCGGCCGTCTATCTTTTGGATATGCTGGCCAAGGTCAAAATCAGACTGAGTGAACATCGTATCCTTTTCGAAAAATATATCAGGAAACATATTTCTATACCCTGCCCCTGGTCTAAAAAGGGTCAGGTGATGCGGACGCTGATTACCGACACTGAATCGAAAGACAGACAACTTATTGATGGAATAAGAGTTATGGAAAATGGTGGCTGGGTTTTGATTGCTCCGGATGAACTTGCGGCCGCTTTTAATATTTTGGCCGAGTCGCAATCGGAAGGGGAGGTTGAAACACTGGTCGGTCGATATAAGGAGCTGGTTGAACAGGCGCAAAATTAGTCAAATAAAAACGCCGGACAAATTCCTTTTTGGCCGGCGCGTGGGGCAATAGGTTGGGAAACTTACTGCTAATCGCTTTGCTCACCTGTTTCTAATTTGTTATACTCCATAATTTCATGAGGGTTTCAATCCTATTATATTTTTTTGATAATTTTTTAGGATTTAAATATATCTGCTTGATTTACCACCGCTTTTGGAATAATATGGGTAAACTTTTTTATATATACACGTAGTTAGTTTTTTACCGATTGCCGGAGGTTGATATGGATTACTTCAAACGTACCAGAATCGCCCGCATTTTGTTGGACGATGCCGTTGAGACCGACCGGGAGATTATTATTCTCGGTTGGGTTAGAACCATTAGAAAATCAAAAGAGATAAATTTTATCGAGATTAATGATGGTTCCTGCATCGGTAATCTTCAGGCGGTAATCGATAATCCGAATAAATTTCCGATACTCGAAAAGATTCTTACCGGTGCGGCGATCAGGGCAGTCGGTCACCTGGTAAAATCCCCGGCCAAAGGCCAGAAATATGAGTTGTCGGTCACAGATATTGAGTTGGTCGGTTATGCCGATCAGAGTTACCCGCTTCAAAAAAAGCGGCATAGCTTTGAATATCTGCGCGAAATCGCACACCTAAGGCCGCGAACGAATACTTTCGGGGCGGTTAACCGGATGCGCTCCCGGATATCGTACGCAATTCATAAGTATTATCATGAACGCGGATTTTATTATCTGCATACACCGATAATCACCGCCTCCGATTGCGAAGGAGCCGGCGAGATGTTCCGGGTCACGACTCTTGATCTTAATAATGTACCGCGGGTGGATGGTGCAATCGATTATGACCGGGATTTTTTCGGGGCCGAAACATATCTGACCGTATCGGGTCAGCTTGAGGCCGAAATCGGGGCGCTGGCGCTTTCCGATGTCTATACTTTTTCGCCGACCTTCCGCGCCGAGAATTCCAACACTTCACGGCATGCCTCGGAGTTTTGGATGATCGAGCCGGAGATGGCTTTCTGCGATCTGCAGGAAGATATGGATGTGGCCGTTGATTTCCTGAAATTCCTCTTTAAATACGCCCTCGAAGAATGTCAGGATGATATGGCCTTTTTTGGCCAGTGGATCGATAAAGAATTGGTACAAACGCTGGAGCATGTCGTCAATTCCGATTTTGAACGTCTGCCATACGCTGAAGCGGTCAAAATTCTTCAAAAAGCTGACCAAAAATTTGAGTTCCCGGTTGGCTGGGGCACCGATTTACAGTCGGAACATGAGCGGTATCTGACCGAAAAAGTTTTCAAACGGCCGGTAATTGTTTTCGATTATCCGAAGAAGATCAAGGCCTTTTATATGCGGGTCAACGATGATGAAAAAACAGTCGCGGCGATGGATGTTCTGGTGCCGAAAATCGGCGAGATTATCGGCGGCTCGCAGCGTGAGGAACGGTACGATGTGCTCGAAGCGCACATGATAGAAAAAGGTCTCGATACTTCGCTCTATGGCTGGTATTTCGATTTGCGTAAATATGGCAGTGCGCCTCATTCCGGGTTCGGTCTCGGATTCGAACGCACCCTGATGTATATTACCGGCATGGCGAATATTCGGGATATTTTACCGTTCCCGCGTGTCCCCCGCTGGGCGAAATTTTAAGATCGCGTAGCAATGTTCAAACAGGTGCGTCAGGTTAAAAAGCCGGGCGCATCTGTCTGGAATCGATATTTTATATTTGGTCAAATAATCCTCATTTCAAAAACAGCATCTTTTTCGATTCGACAGGCAGGAAGCCTGTTTTTGCCTTCGGCCTGCCAATATTGACAATTTGCCTAAAATAAACAGGTTTATGACTATCTATTTCAGCAACAGCATCTTTTTCGATTCGACAAACTCGTCTGTTTTTATCTGGTAGAAATATATACCGGTACCAACTTCCTGTCCTACATCGTCGGTTCCGTCCCAGGTGATAGAATGCGTCCCGTATGATTTTTCGCCGTCGAATAAACGTCTCACTTTCTGTCCGAGAAGATTAAATATATCAATCGTCACATGCGATTTTCTCGGCAGACTGTACTCAATTGTCGTACTTGGATTAAATGGATTGGGGTAGT
>CAZJLX010000212.1:0-5092 GCA_964546545.1 uncultured Ignavibacteriaceae bacterium
TAATAGTTAAGACTTTTTAATTTCCATGAAAGGTAATGCGGGTCAATCGGGATACAGTGTCCGCCCAATCCCGGACCAGGGTAAAAGGGCATAAATCCAAACGGTTTCGAGGCGGCGGCATCAATAATCTCCCAGACATTCAGATCGAGTCGATCGCACATCAGAGCCACCTCATTGACCAGACCGATATTAACCGAACGAAAAGTGTTTTCCAGAAGTTTCACTGTCTCGGCTGCTTTGGTCGAGGACATTGGTACCACCATCCCGATAATCTGCTCATAAAACATCTTGGCGACTGTCGTGCATTTTTCAGTTATACCGCCGACCACACGGGGAGTGTTCCGGGTCGTAAAACGGGTATTACCGGGATCCACCCGTTCCGGCGAGAAAGCCAGATAAAAATCACGCCCCACCTTTAAACCTGACTCTTCCAGCATCGGCAGTATCATATCTTCCGTTGTCCCCGGATAGGTGGTCGACTCGAGGATAATTAACATCTCCTTATGAAGATTCTCCTTGACCCACTCAACAGCGGCTAAAATATAGCTGACATCCGGGTCCTTGGTTTTTGAAAGCGGGGTGGGAACGCAGATCGAAACTGTATCCATCTTTTTGAGCAGCTTCGGATCGGTAGTAGCCAGCAGTTTGCCGGCCTTAACCAGTTGCTCGACCCGCAAATCGGGAATATCATCAATATCGGACCTGCCCGAATTTATCAGATCCACTTTATCTTTTGAAATATCAAAACCGGTCACTGTAAAACCGATTTCACCGAATTCAACCGCCAACGGTAAGCCAACATAGCCCAAACCGATAATACCGATTTTGGCTTTTCTTTCTTTTATCTTTTTAATCAGATTGTTCAGCATCTTTTCACCTTTTATATCAAGTTATTCTTTTTCTTTGTTACGATATATTATACGCACTCTCTCCAGTAGTCAAGCGAATCGGCCAGCGTTTGCTCCAAATGAAAAGAGGGCGACCAGCCGAGTTTGTTTTTGGCCTTTCGATAATCACCTTTCAGTATTGGAATATCCAGCTTTCTAAATCGGCATTTATTTATTTTTACCTTAATGTTCGCGCTCGAAAGTCGCAACAATTTATCCAACATAGTCTTAATTGTTACCGATCGGCCCGAACAAAGTTGATAAACCTCGCCTGTTTTGCCCTTTTGGGCGATCCTGTAATAACCGTTAACAATATCACGGACATCGGACAGATCCCGCCTGGCCGAAAGATTACCGACCAATATCTCAGGTTTTATGCCTTTTTTCTCAATTCGAGCAATCTGCCGACAAAACGATGGTATCACGAACTGTTCCGATTGTCGCGGGCCGGTATGATTAAACGGGCGGGCGATTGTTATCGGAAGGTCGTACTGCCGCGTATAATACAAAGATAAGTACTCCGTCGCCGCTTTGGAAATACCATACGGCGACAGCGGATTAAATATCTGGTTTTCATTTAGTCGTTTGGCTTCCGGTTGAAAAGCCCCATATATGTCGGCTGAACTGACAAAAACAATTTTTCGAAGATGCCGATTCAATTCGGTGCAGGCCTCAAATATATTTAAACTTCCGTTAAAATTTATATCATACGTCAATCGCTCATTGGAAAATGATTTGCCCACTGAAGAAAAGGCGGCCAGATGATATATATATTGAGGCTTAATTTCTTTTATAAAACGGGAGACTCTCTCCCTTTTGGTCAAGTCAAACCGCTTCAGAAAAAGATTATCTTTTATATGACTTATATTCGTGATTTTTTCACGCGGGGCCAGCAGACCGTAAATTATGTACCCCTTTTCAAGAAGCAATTCGGCCAGATATGAACCCGCGAATCCGGCGATACCGGTTATCAGAACCCTGCCTTTTTTATTTTTTTGCGTCACCCAGGCGCTCCAGATCGGCGTCGACCATCATTTTTACCAATCCTTTAAAATCGACTTTCGGTTCCCAGTCCAGTTTTTCTTTGGCCAGACCGGCATTACCGAGAAGTTGGTCGACTTCGGCCGGTCGGACAAAACGGGGATCGGTAATGACATAATCATGGTAGTCAAGATCAACATAGCCGAAAGCGGCCTCGACAAAGTCCTTAACCGAATGAGTCGCTCCGGTCGCGATAACATAGTCACCCGGCTTGTCCTGTTGAAGCATTTTCCACATCGCCCGCACATAATCACCGGCGTAACCCCAGTCACGTTCGGCATCAAGATTACCGAGCGCCAGATTTTCGGCCAGCCCCATTTTTATCCGCGCGACACCATCGGTTATCTTGCGGGTGACAAACTCAAGGCCGCGGCGCGGCGATTCATGATTAAACAGAATCCCCGAATTGGCATGGATATTGTAACTTTCGCGATAATTAACCGTTATCCAGTGACCGTACACTTTCGCCACACCGTACGGCGAACGTGGATAAAAAGGCGTTTTTTCCGACTGTGGTACCTCGTGTACCTTACCGAACATCTCGGATGACGACGCCTGATAGAAGCGAATCTTTTTATTCACCAGCCGAATCGCCTCAAGCATACGGGTTACTCCAAGGGCATTAAAATCACCGGTTAATAAGGGCTGGTTCCATGATGTCGGGACAAAAGACTGCGCCGCGAGATTGTAGACCTCATCCGGTTTGGCTTCCTGGATTAAGTTGACGATCGACAATTGGTCAAGCAGGTCGGCCTGGACAAAGTTGATTTTATCACGAAAACTATTCAAACGTTCAAACGACTCGGTTGATGAGCGTCGAACCATACCGAACACGTCGTACCCTTTTTCGAGCAGTAGTTCGGCAAGGTAGGAGCCATCCTGTCCGGTGATTCCGGTTATAAGCGCGCGCATATTAATTCTCCCGCGAAAGTTTAACAACAACTAATAAATATAAACTTTTAAAAACCACCGGGCAAATGGTTTCCGGCAGGGGCCGGTTTTTGCGCTTCGCGCCTGTTATTTTATTAGATAAGTGAAGGCAAAAAAAGACAGCCTAAAGGCTGAACTACGAACAAAAGGCTGGGTCTCCAGGTTTGTAGTTCAAGCTTTAGTTTGCGATAAATATTCTTACCCCGGGATCCAGATTTTACCCGCCATAATCAATTCGGCGTCACCCCGTTGAAGCTGCTTATCCGTTTTAGTGTAAAAACAGAGACCTTTATAGCTGGTCAAATATTTGAAATACTTTTTAAATACGCCTCCCTCGGCCATTACCAATACCGGATGATCCGCCCGTCTGAGAATTTTTTCAAACTGTGACGGCTCAACGCTGACAATCGCACCCGAGGCCTTAATCGCATTAGCGATCGCGGCTGCCGCCGCCGCGGCGGCTCCTCCTCCGTACGACATAATTTATTTCCTTCCTGTTTTATCATATTTTGCTATGTAAACATGGCGCTAATCGATTCGCGGTTATGAATTCTCTTGATTGCCTCGCCAAACAATGATGCGACCGAAACCACTTCGATTTTATCAGACAATTCAACCGGCTGATTTTCAACCGTATCGGTTATAAATAATTTCTTGATTGGACAGGAATTTATTTTTTCGACTGATCCTCCGGTCATAACTCCATGAGCTACCATGGCGTATGTCTCGATCGCTCCCTGCTTTTCTAACAGGTCGGCGACCGCCTTAAGACTGCCGCCGGAGATGGTAAAATCATCGACGATTATCGCCGTTCTGCCTTTGACATCACCGATGATACCGACCGCCCGTGCCCGCTCGTCATGTCCCAAACGCTGCTTGTCGCCGATGGCGATATTCTCAATACCCAGATATGAGGCATACTTTCTTGCCTGCGCCACATATCCGGCATCAGGCGAAACAATAATCGGATTTTCGATTTTTTCCTTTTTGATACGGTCGCATAAGGCCGGAAGAGCATACAGATTATCGACCGGAATCCGAAAGAAACCCTGAATCTGCGGGGCATGAAGATCCATTGTCACCACCCGGTCCGCTCCGGACACCTCGATGGCATCGGCGCAAACCCGAGCCCGAATCGAAACCCGCGGCTCATCTTTTTTATCTCCCTTGCCGTAACTGAAATATGGAATTATCGCCGTCACCGATTCGGCGCTGGCCCGTTTAAAGGCATCGATCCAGAACAGCAGTTCCATAAAATTATCGTTGGAGGGAAATACGGTTGACTGCACGATATAAACCCGCCGACCGCGAACGTTTTCCAGAACCCGAACAAAAGTGTTACCCTCCGAAAAATGTATCACCTCATTTTTTCGCGGCTTAATGCCGAGATAATCGGCAATTTTTTTCGTCAATTTGCGACTGCCGCTCCCGGCGAACAGATTTATTTCATCAGGCATCATTTTATCTCCCTATGTCAAAATTATCAGCTTTAAAAGTCAAATTTTATTTGAATTTACCTTCTTTGACTATTGTCTCAAACGGATGGCGATTATTGGGTCGTTCCATTTCTTTTTTATCCGGTGGAAGAGATTCTATATCGCCAAATTGCCCGATAGCAAAGGCACAGCAAACTTCATAATCTTCTTCCGGTACATCAAGCGCCTGATAAACTTTATCGGCATGGAAACCGGCCATGCCATGCGTGTACAACCCCAGCATCCGCGCCTGCAAAGTCATCGCCATCCAGGCCGCGCCGGAATCGAATCCGGCCCAGCGATTTGGTTTATCATTATGATCAAAGCGTCGTTTCGCGAATATAAAACCGAGAACCGGCGCCTCTTTGGCCCATGTCTGGTTGCCCTCGGTCAGTAATTTCAGATAGGCTTTGCGATCCTCTTCAGTCACCGCATAAAGAAAGCGCCAGGACTGAGAATTATTGCATGACATTGACCAGCGAGCCGCTTCAAAAATAGAATTGAGCGTCGCCCTATCTATCGGCGACCGATCAAGCAACCGCGGCGACCAGCGATTGATAAAAAGCGGGTTTACTTCGTATTCCGCTCGTCGCGGATTATTAACCAAAAGTCCTTTGTCTTCATATTTCATAGACAACCTCCATGATATATACATCCGCAATAAAAAGAATATTCATATTAATTCAATTTCCCTTTCAAATACGGGAAGTCAAGGAATATTTATTAAAATGAAAAAGGATAATATTGGATTATTTAAGA
>CAZJLX010000213.1:0-5088 GCA_964546545.1 uncultured Ignavibacteriaceae bacterium
TGAACTGTAAAGGATGTGACCGGAATATACCGTTATGGCGGAGAGGCTGGGATTCGAACCCAGGGTACCCTTTCAGGTACAACTGCTTAGCAGGCAGCTGCCTTCAGCCGCTCGGCCACCTCTCCGACGCAATTAAGAATCGAATAAGCAATATATCAGAATTGTCAGTATTATCAAGAAATTTTTTAAGCGAAAGCGATGCAAACACTTGAGATACATTGCGGGACTGTTATATATAGCGGATGACCAGCACGACGGCCTTTGGCCGCCGGTACAGGCGAAGATAATACATGGGAAAATCGTTTTGCTTTTCTTCCTCACAATAAAATTAATTACTGCGCCCGGAAGAAATAACAATCAGGATGTTGGCGCGGAGGCACTTTTTTCAAAACTGGCAATAACTTCATCAAAGAAGTTATCCATCAGAACCGGTTTGTATAAAAGTGAACTGGCACCCTCAATACCGGCCTGTCTAACCAGTCTTTCGGTCGCGTTGCCCGTAATGACAATCACCGGAAGATGCGGATTGAACTCTTTGATTTTGGAAACAGCCTCAATACCCGACATCTCTGGCATGATCAAATCCATCGTGACCAGATCATAATCGGAATTTTTGATCATCTCAATCGCAACGGCACCGTTTTCGGCCATATCCACTTCGACCGAATCGCTGATTTCGCAAAACTGCTTAAAAATGTCTCTGACCCGCGGCTCATCATCCACGATAAGAACGCGAAAGGCGCGACCGCGTTGTTTGGCCAGTTTTTCAATTTTTTTAATATCCATTGACATTTCCTATGAACCTGCTTTCTTATTTCCCGGTTAAAACTCTATTTATATTTATCGACTTTCTTTTTTCCATTCTTAATCGAAGCCACCGCTTTTAGAACATTCTGACTGAGAGTCAAAATCTCATTTAATGAAGCTTCGATTCTGGCCAAATTCTTTCCCTCGATGGTTGTTGAAGAATCCGGAATTTTGTCGCTTTGAAGCGCTCTTAGTATTTCCGAGATTTCCCTGATGACATCGACCGAGCCGTTGACCAGTTTAGTAAACTCCGGCTCCAGCAAGGTCAGGTCCTTAATCTGCTTTTTTTCACGAGCAAAGGTCAGAGCCAGGTTTAGAGCGAGCGTTTTAACCTGTTCGGTTAAATTCTCGACCTGCCTGATCATATCTTCATGCCCTCGTTCATTGATGCTAATATTCTTTTGTGTCATGCTTCAACCAATTGTTCAATTTTATTTTTTAAGGCTTCCAGGTCGGATGATTTTACGACATAACCGTCGGCCAGCCAGGTATGGAAATCATCCTTATATACCGAATAAGATGTATTTAAAATCACCGACAGATTCGGATATTCGTTTTTTATCTTTTTTAAAACATCGAGTCCATTGGCATCACCCAGTTCAATATCCAGAATTACCAGATCATATTTTCGCACCGACATCAGCTTCTGTGCTTCATGATAACTTCCGGCGGCTTCAACAGCATATCCTTCACGGGATAAAAATTCGGTATATAGTTTGCGGATATATTCTTCATCGTCGATTACTAATATTTTAGTCATTAGCGACCCCCTTGTTTATCGGCAGCTCTATAAATATTTTGGGTATTTCATTTTTTGTCCCTTCGATCCCGTATTCGCCACCATGATATTTGATTGTTTCACCGGCGGCAATAATAGCCAATTTGTACGTCCCCCCCGGATTATTGAATATCTGATTCAGCGCCCTGATGACGCTCTTTCGGGATTTTTCGCCTCCACTGAACTCGACTGTCAGGCGCACTGTACTATCCGTCGCCGAGGTTATTACGGAAATTTCCCCTTCGTGAGTAGTCTCTTCCAGAGCCAGATTCATAAACTGAAACAGGGCATGCTGCAACTGATCCGGATTACCCCAGATAAAGCTGTTTTGGGTCATAAGGCGAAGTCGGGGCGGTTTACGTGACACATGAAGTCGGGATCGCAGCAATTCATAGGTCTGCTGGACGAGCAGATTAAAATCAAGCTTGCGAGATTTGGTGCGACTGGCGCGGGAAAAATCGAGAACCTCATGTAAAACATTTTCGGTTCTTCGCGCTTCGGACAGTATGATATTGAGATACTCGGTATTGGCATCATTTTTGGCCGCGGAGAGCATCAAGTTAGCGAAGCCCCCGATTACCGCCAGCGGCGAACGAAGCTCATGCGCAATTGACGAGGTCAATTCACCGATGACCGACATTTTTTCAATCTGTATCATCTGTTCCTCGGTTTGCGCCAGAAGCTTATTTTTTTCTTCAAGCTCGTCAGCGTGAGCAATCAGGTTGTCATACAACTTGGAGCGTTCAACCGCCACAGCGGTATGATTGGCAAAAGCCTGAAGCAAATTCATAACCGACGGACTTATTTCTTTGCCGGTTATCTGATTGTCAGCGACAATCAGACCCAGTTTTTTATCTTTACTGATGATCGGTGCCACCGCCAGATGATCGGTATTCAAGCGTGCCAGTATTTCTTTGGTAAGTTCATTTTTTTCATCATCACGTTTTATATTCAGCCAGCTATTCTCTTCTATCGCCCGGCTGAAAACGGATTGCACTCTTAGAGGTATTTCCCATTCGTTGATCAATGATGTCAGTGTAAAACCGGCATTATTTTCGTTCTCCAGATATTCGTTCAAAAGATCGGACAGAGTGCGCTGCTGACTTGATAATCTCGACCAGATAAGCCCTGCCTCTTCCGGATTGGCCGGGCCGACCGCAATTTTGCCGATCAATTTATCGCCTTCCTCATTAACCAGGAAAAGAAAGGCACGATTAAAACCCAGGCCCTGATTAGCGGTTACGGCGGTTAAAATTATTCTTAGCACACTTTCCGGATCGGCGGTCGACGACAGAGCCTCCGAAACCTCGGTCATAATAGACAGTTCGAGAATAGCCTCTTCAAGTTCGGCCTTTTTATGATAAGATGAAGCCGCATCCTGTACCGTCACCAGAGCGCCGATAATGGTTCCATCGGATTGCCGGTACGGACCCGCATGGATCGACAGGACCGCAAAGTGGCCAAGCCGGTTGGAACATCGATGCTCCAGAACCCGAAAGATATCTCCGTTTAATATTTTATTAAAAGCATTGCCCAGACCGCAGTTAATGATACTATCTATATCCTGCAGCGAACGATTACGAGCCTCTGAACTGTTTTCAAAACCGATGAGTCGGGCGGCTTCGGAATTAATATAATCTATCAAACCATTTCGCTCAATAACAAAGACACCGACAGGAAATTTTTCAAAAATTCTCGCCTCTGACAGACGCGTCTCTTTGTCGATCATATTATCTAACAATTCAACCATTGCTAATTCCTGAAGTTGATTTTTGAAAGTCAATCATCCGCACACCATCCCCATCTTTCAAGTACGGTTCGGTTACCAGGCGATGAATATCTAAAAGTTGTCGATTAATTTCCGATATTCTGACCGCTTCATTTCCAATAACTTTTAACCTTTCCAGTACTTTTTGATCAAGGTCGGGATATTTAAACAGAAGATACTCGGTATTACCGGTTATCACCGATAGCGGATTATTAATTTTGTGATTTATTGATGCCGCCAGCTCTTTTACCGCAGCCAGGCGTTCATCGTCAATAATTTTATCCTGCGCGTTTTGCAGCTGTTGCTGCGCTTTCTTCAGGTCTGAATTATTTTGCTCAAGCTTTTTTTGATGAATCGAGCGCTCAATTGACATCGCAATCTGTTCACCTATAATTGATAACAGCTTGACATCCTTATCCCGAAAAGTATCAATTGTTCCGCCGATAAAATAGACGACGCCAATCATCATGTTATCAACCAGCAGCGGTATAATCAGAAAAGTGCTTTTTTCCGAGGGTAACGGTTTACCGAGGGCGTTAAGCTCGGTGGAGAGAATCGGTTGTTTCTGGTCTTTTAACCAGCGCGTAAAATTTCGATCGGCCAAAAGATAGTCAATATCGAGCGGCTCCGGCTTATCACCACAGGTTGATTCCTCCACCAGAATGTCCTGATTTTCGTCATATAGCAAAAAAGTCGCGGATTCAAAAGGTATGATATTATGGACTATCTTAAGGACCTTTTCATAGGTTTCCTTTTCCGGAGGCTGATTGCGAAAGATTCGCGAAATCTCGGCCATCAGACCAATTTTGCTCCAGAAGCGGCTGACATGGTCATCAGTTTCGTGAGTATTATCGTCCAAAGCTATTTCCCTTTATAAGTTTTTTGATTTCCTTGTAAAGCCTGGAAGCAGCCTCATCTTCCAGTTTGGCGAAGAGTATTATCTTTTCATCGGTCGGAATATGCAAAGCCGGATCATACGGATTGTCATCCATTGCCTGCCATTGATCCGAGGCCTTTATTTCGTAGTCGATATCTTTATGGCTGATCATTCGTTCGCGAGTTATATCAAGGACGCGTAGTTTTCCCGTA
The DNA here is from genome assembly GCA_964546545.1 of uncultured Ignavibacteriaceae bacterium. Taxonomy (GTDB): domain Bacteria; phylum Zixibacteria; class MSB-5A5; order GN15; family PGXB01; genus CAZJLX01. Next base: position 4,443 of record CAZJLX010000213.1, read on the forward strand.
ATAACAGCATAAGTACGGTAACGAAAAAATAGGCAGGGAAAGATGGTTGTTTTTCTTTGTTCCAGGTCTATGCGATCAATGGTAATATCGACCAAAAAACGATCACCCTGCCGGCGACCGAATTCAAGCAATTCTTCAAAAGAGGATGCAACTCCGACGGGAGCTATATTTTCAAAAGGTCCGAAACGTGTAATCGGCACCCGATTGATATCCGACAGAAACATATCCAGTCTCTCTCCCAACCGTGAATCGGACCAGGCCGTTTCCGGCAGCCGAAGATTTATAGTAATACCATTGGCGGCCAGTAAGGTCCCGCCAACAGGCCACATTAAAATTACTATCAGTGTGAATACTCCGGCCCACTTGGCCATTCTATTTCTCTGCATGGTCGGCCTTCTTGTACTGAACATATTTGTTCAAAGTCTTCTTTAGACGTTCGTCGAATGAATCGAGACCGTCGGTCAGAAGATCCAGCTCGGCGGAACTGAGAAAATCAACCAGATATTCGCGCGAAATAAACTCAACACCGATCAACCATTCATGCTCGTCCAGCTCAGCTCGTTTGACAATACCGACTACTTGGTCAACCGTCTCCAGTTCCTGAAGAGTGAAATTAAGGAGTATTAACGAGCCTTCTTCAAGCGCT
>CAZJLX010000214.1:0-5058 GCA_964546545.1 uncultured Ignavibacteriaceae bacterium
CGATTCGGCCGTATCAAAAGGTTCGCTGTTTCAGTATTTCACGAATAAAACAAATGTTCTGAAATTCGTTTCGACCCTTTATTTAGACAACTATTCCCGATTTCTTCAAAATCATATAAAACGGGAGCGAGCGGTCAGGGCGACCGAGCGGATTAGAGAATATCTTACCGCTTTGGCCGAGTACTGGTCGACCAACAGGATCGAATTTAATTTTTATCTTAAACTGACTCAGGAAACAAGTTGTCAATCAAGCTCGGATTTTACCGGGGAGATAAGGGCAAAGCAGGTCGATTTTATTAGAACGGTCGTGGAACGCGGCATGCAGACCGGTGAAATCAGGCGCGACATAGATGTCGAACAGATATCGCTGGCGCTGTCATTATTATTCGACGGTGTCCTGAAGTATTACTCGGAATCATTGATATCGCCAAAACGGCGGCAATTTCTTGAGGCGTACATCGATAAATTAATCAGCCTTCTCTTCGACGGCATCAGGGCCTGACCATGAGCGACACCAACCGATTGCTGAAAGAAAAAACAGACCGGCTTAATTTGTTTTGTCAGTATATCAAACCGGGCGCAATAATTGAGTGCGGATGCGGAAGCGGCTTCGTTCTGGAGTTTATGTCCTCAGCCTTTCCCGACAGCCAAATTGTCGGTATCGACAATAATTTAAAACGGCTAAAAACGGCGGCATCAAAAGGATTAAAAAATGTGCATCTGCTTTGCGGGGATCTGACCGACTGGTTTATAAAAAAGCAATCCGCCAATAATCTGCTTTATGTTGACTGTATACATGTTATCTGTTCCAATAGAGGCAAAGAGCAGGCTAAAGCTGTACTTTTCAAATCTTTTAAGGTTCTGGACAGTGGTAATGTCTTAATCATCGATGATTTTTTAAAACCGGAACCTCAAACAGTAAAACTATCTGTCAAGAATAAGAAAATATTCGAATCTTTTCAGAGGTTTGTCGAAGAATTTCAACCGAGGACAGTCAATTTTAAAACAACTTCAAACGAGATTGAACTGGATATTGCCGATGCTTTGGAATTTATATGGATATATCCTTCTTTCGGACAGGAGGAATGGCACGAAAATATGCATGACAGCCATTTTTTCTTCACCGAAAAAGAGCTTTTTCAACTGGCCAATACATCAGGATTAAAGATATTAAATTCATCGCTTTTTTTTGAAAAGCGAAAATTAAACCCGGAAATAAATAAAATAATCGAGTTTAACTTCGAATATATTTTCCCCCGAATTCAACTGATACTGGAAAAATAAAAAATCAGGATTTTATCGAAACCTTAAAATCCTTTTGCGCCAGAAGATGCTCCTGCCTGCGGCGAACTTCTGATTCTTGCATCACAAAACCTGGACCGACCTGCTCGATCATAATCGATGAGACGCATGAGGCAAAACAGCCCGCCTTTTTCAGATCGCCCGATTTGAGATATTCAAAAGTAAACCCGGCCATATAAGTATCCCCGGCGCCGGTCGAATCAAGCAAATTGATCTCATATGGCGGGATATCGATATAATTATGACCATCATAGATAACCGAACCGAGTTCGGCTAAGGTGACAATCACGATCTCCGGTCCCCACTCTTTGATAATCGAGGCGGCCCGGTACGGATCGATCCGGCAGTCGACCCCGGTCAAAACTTTACCCTCAAGCTCGTTCGGTTTGACAACCGTGAATTTCTCGAGTATGTTTTCAATGCCGTCGATTTTTTCATGATAAATACGGCCATTATCGTCGGCGTTGCGCAGAAGTCCCTGCGGATCGCAAAAGAAAAAATTGTCAAAATTATCACGAATCGTAATTATTTGCTCAAATGATACTTCGCCCAGAATCGGACCGATTAAAACCGCTTTTGAACCGAGATACAACTCCGGTTTTAAAATATCTATACCAGCGGCCCGGCCGAGCAGATCAAGAGTCCGGTTACCGAAATCATCATAGTACACCAGCGAAAAACCGCCTGATTCCTCTGATTGCTGCACCGAATATTCGATCTTAAGTTCAGCCAATTGTCGTTCGAAATCGGCTTTAAAATCATCACCTATCGCGCCGACCAATCTGACCTTTTCACCCAGTCTGGACAGAGCCAGTGCGGCATTGGTACTGCACCCGGAGAGAATCCTCCCCTCGGTTTCAATTTTCTTCGTTTTGATGTAATCATAGACCGGGTTGCCAATGGCAGTAATCATATTAACTTATACCGATTTTTTATCTTTCAGAATTTTTCCGGCGTAAATGAGCCGTTGAATTGATGTAACGTATGATGTCACACCGACAATAATCAGCGCAATCTCCAGCCACCTCGATGAAGGATAGTACCTTTCAAGAACAGCTCCGGCAATAATAACAATAAATTTCTCCAGACGTCCCATAAAGCCAACGGCGCAATTTTCGATTTTACCCATCGACTCGGCCGCGGCACGGGTATAGCTGGCGATTATCATTCCGAACAGAGCAAAAAGCGCCCAGCCCGGATTCACCATTCCGGACAATGCAATTCCGGTCAGGATAAAAAATTCGCCGTAGCGATCGGAAACATGATCCAAAATACCGCCGAAAACGGTGCCCATATTCCCGGCCCGGGCGGTGGAACCGTCGAGCATATCGGTTATCGAATTCATTAGCATCCAGAATATCCCCCACCAGATATCACCCAGCCAGAAAAATATTCCGGAAACGACTGCGCAAACCAGCGAAATAGCTGTCAGGATATTGGGGGTTAATCCAACTTTGAGACATATTTTGCCCAGAGTAGGTGTTGATCGCTCGTAAAATTCCCGTTTCAGTTTGTTTATTTCGGCCATATTTTTTCCAGCCACACGAAAGCTAATATATTATCGTCGAAAATAAAGTCAAGACGTATTCAACCGCTTATATTGAAAGGATTAATTGACAAATCGATTTTGTCTGACTATTTTCCCCCACCATTTGGATTTATGATATGAATAAACAGGATCTGATAAGAAATTTTTCGATAATTGCCCATATTGATCATGGCAAATCGACACTGGCCGATCGTTTCCTCGAAACGACCCGGACGATAACCGTGCGTCAGATGCGCCAGCAGGTGCTCGACAGCATGGATCTGGAGCGGGAGCGTGGGATTACGATCAAAGCTCATGCAATCCGTCTCGCTTTTAAAGCCGAAAATGACCTAATCTACCAATTTAATCTGATTGATACCCCCGGCCATGTCGATTTTACCTATGAAGTCAGCCGCTCGCTAGCCGCCTGCGAGGGGGTTTTACTGGTGGTTGATGCCGCTCAGGGGGTTGAAGCACAGACTGTTTCGAATCTTTTTCTGGCGATGGAAAATGATCTGGAAATAATTCCGGTAGTGAATAAAATCGATTTGCCGGCTGCGAATCCCGAAGAAACCGCCCGGCAGATTATCGACCTGATTGGCTGTAAAAAAGAAGATATTTTGTTTTGCTCGGCCAAAACCGGTCAGGGGATTCAGCCGGTTATGGAGGCAATAGTTAATCGCATTCCTCCACCCAGGGGAGATTCGGAAAAGCCGCTCAAAGCGCTCGTCTTCGATTCGGTGTACGATTCATACCGCGGTGCGGCTGTTTATATCAAAGTTGTCGACGGTTGTGTCAGGGCGCAGGATAAAATTAAATTTTTCTCCCACGGTAAACAGTACGAAGTCGATGAGGTCGGCTGTCGTCAATTAATCGACATACCGCTTAAGGACCTTTCAGCCGGTGAGGTCGGTTATCTGTATGCCAGTGTCAAAGATGTCTCCGATACGCGAGTCGGTGATACGCTGACAACGATAAAAAATCCGGCTTCCGAGGCACTGCCCGGTTTTGTCGAGGTTAAACCGATGGTTTTCTCCGGGCTTTTTCCGGCCATTGCCGAGGATTATATAGAATTACGTGAGGCGCTGGAGAAGTTGAAACTAAATGATGCTTCTTTATCGTTCATGCCGGAAAGCTCATCCGCGCTTGGTTTCGGTTTCCGGTGTGGTTTTCTCGGTATGCTGCATATGGAAATTATCACCGAGCGGCTCTCACGTGAATATGACCAGACAATAATCAACACTGTACCGAATGTCGAGTACCATGTACATCTAATTGACAATTCCATAAAAAAAGTCAATTCACCCTCACAGATGCCCGAACCTGGTCTATCCGCTTTTGTCGAGGAACCTTATGTCGATACCCAGATTATAACCCTGCCCGAATCGCTCGGCGCGATCATGCGGTTATGTACCGAACGGCGCGGTATCTATAAAAACACCGAATATCCGACTCAATCGCGGGCTGTCTTATCTTACGCTCTGCCGCTGTCGGAAATTATCTTCGATTTTTATGATAAACTAAAGTCGATCTCGCGCGGTTACGGGTCGCTTGATTACGGGCTGCCATATTATCAAAGATCCGATCTGGTCAAGCTGGATATTCTGATAAACAGCGAACCGGTCGATGCTTTATCGGTTATTATTCATCGTGAAAAGGCGTACAAGTACGGGGTCAGCCTGACCGATAAACTTCAAAAGCTGATTCCCCGTCAGCTTTTTGAGGTAATCATACAGGGTGCAATCGGCGGTCGGATAATCACCCGGGCGACCGTCAAACCGCTGCGGAAAAATGTGACGGCCAAATGTTATGGCGGCGATATCACCCGCAAACGCAAATTGCTCGAACGGCAAAAAGAGGGTAAAAAACGACTCAAACAGGTCGGTCAGGTCGAAATCCCTCAGGAAGCTTTCCTCGCCGCGCTTAAAGTGGATGAGTAGAAACTTCAATTTCATATCCAGATAATATTGGATAAATGATTTTTATTTACATTTGTTATTTAACCTGAAAAAATCAGGAAAAAAGCAAATATTTAGCTCAAATCAATCTATCTTTCTGAGAAGATTCTTCGAATCAAACAATCGCCACAAACGTTGGAGCGCTTTTTTTGAAGCTCCAGCCAATGTTGTTATAGATACGGCGCACAGGATAGCGGTCGCAATTTCGGCCGGATAAAACAGCCGCGATCCCTGCCAACGGCCAAAACCGGCCATGGCGGCATAATACAG
>CAZJLX010000215.1:0-5054 GCA_964546545.1 uncultured Ignavibacteriaceae bacterium
CCGTTAGACGGAAATATTATGATCTCCCATTTCTGCACCTCTCCGGAAACGATGCCCCTGCGCGATTCGGCCAATCCGCATAACTTCTCCGGAGTCGATACGATAAATACTCTATCGGTTGCGGCCCACGAATTATCGCACAATCTCGGCCTGCCTGACCTTTACGACTACGATAATAAACTTGATACGACCACTTATACGACACTTAATGATTATAATGACCATCCCTTTGTCGACTGGTGTCTTATGGGATATAACGGTTATGGTCTGATGGCCATAAAGAAAAAAATCCCGCCGCATTTAACCGGCTGGTGCAAAATGAAACTGGGCTGGCTGGAACCGATTATTCTCGATTCACTGCCGTACAACGATTTGGTCATATATGATGTCGAAACTCATGCCGAAAGTTCGCTTTACAAAATTCCGATTTACGATGCAATGGGCGAATATTTTTTGCTTGAATATCGCAATCCGCAGTCAACGGGGAAGTTCGATAAACTCGACTCCGATTTTTCGGTCTATCTCTGGCCCGACCTGACATTCGGCTGCGATTCTCTTGATCGGGGACTTCAGATTACGCATGTCGATGACTCAGTCGCCGGTTACGGTTTTTACATGAACAACGGCACGCCTGAATATGAACATTACGCCGTTATGGTTGTGGATGCCGGATATAATCCGGCAATGGACGCCTCATCCAATCCGGAGGGACATGTCACCGACAGTGCTCAATGGTGGTGCCCCTATGAAACGCGCAAGGCGGCCATGTTTTCCAGCGATGTTCCCGGACAGGATGAGTTCGGTCCCTTTACCTACCCCAACAGTAACGGTTATTACTGGCCGACCGGAATTGAAATCAAGGTCGATTCAATTGTGAATGATAAGTTATATGTTTATGTCGGTATGTATGGAAGTTTTGTCTGCGGTGATGCCAATGGCGATGGTGACGTTAATATCTTCGATATTACTTTTATAATAACATATCTCTACAAAGGCGGAGCGGCGCCCGACCCAATGGCGGCGGCCGATGTCAACGCCGATGGGACCGTGAATATATTCGATATCACCTATTTGATAACCTATCTCTATAAAGGCGGGGCAATACCGGACTGTGAATAATATAATGCAAAGAGTAATTTTAGGCCGGGAGGAAAGATGAAAAAGAAAACAGGACAATTGATGGTACATCTGATTCTATTTTTGGTCTTGATGTTATTATCGACGTCAGCGATGTCATCGACATCGATCGAGCGTCCGCTAAATGTCGTTGATCGTCTCGATAGTGGCCGCGCCCTTAAAGTGAATTTAGACCCTGCTGTTTTTCAATCGATCAGGGCAAAATCAGAAATGTCATCGATTGAGTTTCCGACGCCCGACGGCAAAAATCTTATTCTTGAACTGAAACCGTTCAATGTGGTGCTGCCCAGGGCGAGGATACTTAAGGGAACGCCGACCGGAAGTGTGGAAATCGATAAACCTGACGTTATATTACTTCGTGGAAAGATATCCGGTCAGCCCAATTCGCATGTCATCCTTGGTTTTTCCAGCCAGGGTTCCGCTAACGGATATGTGCAGACCGAAAATGACGGACTTTATTTTATAGCCCAGCGTCCCTCTGAGATCGGCAAGACCGATGGCGAGGGGATTCTTATTCATAAGGCCAATATAACCGAAGAATTGCCTCCATTCCAGGAGTACTGTAGAGCAATAATGCCTGAAGGCGAGGAAATAATTCGGGATATCAAGGATGGTCATTTATACGCCGTCTCCAATGCCGGTATGCGAGTGGCCGAAGTCGCTCTCGATGCCGAAGAGTTGTTCACCAATATATTCCCCGATTTGAATGCCGCCACCAACTATGTCGTCATGCTGATGGGCGCTATCAGTGATATTTATGAGCGTGATTTAAACATTCGTCTTATGATATCATTTCTGCGTTTCTGGCCGACGGGCGGTGAGCCGTTTGCGATTGACGGAGTGACTGACTTTCGGGATTACTGGTGGAACAATGAAGATACTACCGGTTTGAATGTTATTCATCTCCTTACCGCCGACCGAACTCTGTGGTACGGCGGGCTGGGATATGTCGGCGGAACCTGTTACTGGGGGGCCTATTCAACAACCGGATTTCTGAACGGGCATTTCCCGCTTCCGGTCGGCGTCCCCAATGCGGGTAATTGGGATATTACCGTGATAGCTCATGAAATGGGACATAACTTCTACGGAATTCACACTCATGAGTTTTTCGATCCTCTTATTGATAACTGTGGCAATGGCGGACCATTTCAGCGTAGTACTATAATGAGTTACTGCCATGCCACAACCGGATATACCAGCAACCTCGACTTACGGTTTCACAGGCGGGTCCAGGAATATATGGAGGACGATATCGTAACCGGCGACTGTTACTGGTTTGACTGTAACGAAAACGGTCAGGATGATTCGCGCGATATTCATCTCGGAATCAGTGAAGATGTCAATGATAACGGTATTCCCGATGAATGTGAAGACTGCAACTCCAACGGAATTCTGGATGATGCCGATATTTCCGGCGGGATGTCGGATATAAACAATAACGGTATTCCCGACGGGTGCGAAGATGACTGCAACGGCAATAATATCCCGGACGAATATGAAACGCGCGAGGGATTGGCGACCGATGAAAACGGCAACTGTATCCCCGATGAATGCGATGTCGACTGTAACGGAAACGGCGTCGCCGATTTCGCCGATATAATCGACAGTACATCGCCTGACATTGACAATAATGGAATTCCGGACGAATGTCAGGATTGCAACGAAAACGGCATTGCCGACTGGCTCGATTTGGAGCGCGAATTCAATTTTTATCTGGTCGATGGTAACGGCTTTGTTCGTGAATATCACGGCACCAACGGCATGCCGATTCGTGATTTAGGCAGCGGAACACTGTCCCTTCCGTCTAATTGCACGTTTGGACCTGACCGCCAGTTGTACGTAACCGATGGAACGAGGATAGTCCGTCTGGATCTCGATGCCGATACCATTTCCGTATTTGTTTCGTCAGGGAGTGGCGGTCTTAATTCACCCGGCTTTATAACTTTCGGACCGGATGATAATCTTTATGTGGCCAATCTGGCCACATCCGAAATATTGAGATATAACGGGACTACCGGCGCCTTTATCGATGCATTCGTAAGTTCCGGTTCGGGCGGCCTGTCGGTTCCATACGGCATCGCCTTTGGACCGGATGATAATCTCTTTGTCGCCACCGGAACAAGCATGATCTTAAAGTATTCCGGAACCGACGGCAGTTTTCTTGATACTCTGGTCACACCGGGAGCCGGTGGCATGTCTGGACCAAGGGGGATTGCCTTCTCCAAAGATGGTTCCCGGGTTCTGGTCGCCAATTATTCAGGGGGGAATATTTATTCATTCGATGCCACTACCGGAACTTCTTACGGGCTTTTTAACGATATTACCTATGACCAGATTGCCCCATGGGATATCGCAATCGCGCCGAGCGGGAATGTCGTAGCCTCACGCGTGGCCGATAATATTCTGCAGGTTTATGAATATGAATACCCGTCAGGACGTTATTTCCGCCGTTATGTCCGCGATGATGTCGGTTTAATCTTTCCCCAGGGAATGGCCTTCCGTCCCAAATCTCAGTATGATATCGACGGCAATTATATTCTCGATGAATGCGACGCCTGTACCGACAGCGACAGCGACGGTTTCGGCGATCCCGGCCACCCGGAAAATACCTGCCTGACCGACAACTGTCCCGGTCTTTATAATCCGGGGCAGGAAGACCGCGATTTGGATGGAATTGGCGATTCCTGTGATGCCTGTATAAATGATCCATATAACGATCAGGACGGCGACGGCTTATGCGCCGATATTGATAACTGCCCGACAATACCCAATATTCCTCAGATCGATGTTGACGGTGATGGAGTCGGCGATGTATGCGATAACTGCCCTGAGACGGCGAACCACCATCAACAGGATGCTGATAAGGATTTTGTCGGTGATGCCTGTGATAATTGTATATATGTTGAAAATGTGGACCAGATCAATTCTGACTCTGACAGCCTTGGTGATGCCTGCGATAATTGCATTAATGTAGATAATCCGGATCAGGCCAATAATGACACCGACAGCCTCGGTAACGTCTGTGACAACTGTCCCGACGATGATAATAATGATCAGTCCGATGTCGATGCCGATACGGTCGGAGATATCTGCGACAACTGCCCCAATGATTACAATCCGAATCAGGAAGATATTTGCGGCTACGTCTGCGGTGATGCCAACGGCGATGGTGATGTTAATATTTTCGATATTACCTTTATAATTTCATACCTGTATAAGGGAGGTCCGCCGCCGGATCCGATGGAAGCGGCCGATGTCAATGCCGACGCTACCGTTAATATATTCGATATCACTTACCTGATAGCCTATCTCTATAAGGGAGGCGCCGATCCGGCCTGTTTATAGGATAGAATAGATTTGATTCAATTGCGGGAGTGAATTTTCACTCCTGCAATTATAAAAAGCCAAGGGAGGCAACATGAGAGTGAATGTTAAAGCAACAACCGCTCTGTTAATGATTCTGCTTCTGCTCTGTTTTTATGCAGAGGCGCAGGATATTCCTTTAAATTATCCTATCGCCACACCGTACAATCAAGTTCAGAATGAAGAGCAGATTTTTGTCTGTCCGACCGACAGTCAGGTGGTCATCGCCAACTGGCGCGATTTCCGTCTCGGCTATCGCCAGATTGGACTGGGCCGGTCGGTAAACGGAGGTATGACCTGGGTCGATTCATTGGTGCATCCAATTATGCAGGTTTTCGAATATCAATCCGATCCTGCCCTGGCCGTTGCCAATGATGGCACTTTTTATTTCTGTTTTTTGGACTATATAAGTGTGTCACCGTATGACTCGTCATATATCACCATTCTGAAATCGACCGATAAGGGTTTGAGTTGGACTGGTCCGGTAACTGTAACCGATACCATTGGTCCCTTTTTCGAGGATAAGGAATTTATGACGGTCGACCGAAGCAGCA
>CAZJLX010000216.1:0-5046 GCA_964546545.1 uncultured Ignavibacteriaceae bacterium
ATAGCAGACCTGACAGAACTGTAATAAATTAGCATTTCAAATGATTTATATTGCTTTTAATTGGATTTTCTTTTTAATAAAGCAGGATTATAAATCGTCTGTAAGGTGAACTCAGATATTTGATTTTCGGAAGATATTGCTCAAAAATCGGTATAAGATATAAATCAATAAGAAAGGAGGAAAAGATGCCACACAGGCACAAACGGCTGGAAAAAGCGGTTATAACTGTATTTGTCGCCATTATGCCGCTGTTATTTACGGTCGATTCAGGTGCATCCGGGGATGAACCTCCCCGTTTAGAGGCTGATTGCAGCGTGGAGATAATCGGTGAACCGGAAATCAACGAACCATTTGAGGTGGTTTTCACATTTACGCCCAATCACGACATGATTCATACGAAAGGCATACCGGATACAGCCAAAATAAGAGTTGGTCGAGGGATCAATTTTGTCAGCGGGGACATATTATGGACCGGTTTTTTGGAAAAAGGTGAAACCTATATTCTCAGGGCTTGGCTTATGGTAAGTGACTCTATCAAATTCAGAGTCAAAGGCAAAGTTATTGCAATGCAGGCTATGGGTCTCTTTATGTCGGTACATGATATTCCTGATCCGGGAGTCAAAGCAAGAGATGGTGCGTCCAGTCGGATAATCAATCTAGCCGGGATACCCGAAAATGTTATCATTGTAAACAAACCTATAATTAATCCGGAAGACTCAACAGTTCTATATTTTGTTAAAGATACAATTCCTAAACCTCACTTTTGGGAACCTGTTTTTGTACAGCCACCGCTTGAAAACGGCTTGAGGCAAAAAAATACAGTTAAGAAAACAAGAACAAGAGAACCTAATCGGCGACCAAGCCCGGAAGACAATATTATTAAAATCGATTCGGCGGGCTTATATAGGGGTGATACAATAATAATCAAAAAAAACTGGCCGAATATTATAATCCCTGAATTGAAAGGCAAGTTTAGGATACTGGACAAGAAATCATTCGATTTAGATAATATTTCAAATGATGTTTTTCAAATCACCCCGATAGATTTTGACACCCTTTTGCAAATCGAATATCTTGATACTATTTTTACCATTCCTGTGGATTATCAAAGTATTTATTATATACAAGGAAATGCAAGTTTTGTTGACAACAACAATGTTATACAGGACTGCGAATATAAAAATAGACATCATAGACATAAATGTAATAACAGACTGAGTCCTGAACTCCGAATCTGTCGGGTCTCTCATTCATCCCGCTTCCGGGATTTCTTTCGGAACCCGACCTACCGGTAGTTCCCGCTCTTTTTAATCAAATCAGACCAACTTGCCTTGCGCTACCAATTGTGACCGGCCGCCAACCGGCAGGGGGCAGTGGCCCCTTTTTTGCCTTCGGTCTGCCCAATATTGAACCTGGCTTGAATAAAAATATTTATCCCGATCAGACCAACTTGCCTTGCGCAATCATCTGTGACCGGCCGCCGACATAAACTTCGATCTGTTTGTCGGACGGTTGGGCTTTCAAAAGCAGCAATGACGGCCGACCGATTTCGTATCCCTGCTCGACCCGGATATTAATATTATCTTTATCGAAATATTTATATTTAACCAGATAACCGGCGAGGCAGCCGTTGGCCGATCCGGTAGCCGGGTCTTCCGGTACCCCGTAGTAATGCGCAAAAACGCGAACATTCAGATTGTTTTTGACATAGTAGGTCTCCGACGAAAAAATCAGGACCGCTTTGCCCTGACGGTTCTTTATCAGATCGGAAAATTCTTTACGATTAATTTCGGCTCGTCTGAGGGCATCGAGCGATTTCAACGGTACGATGAGAAAAGGCGTTCCGGTGGAAACCTCGACCGCCGGAAATTTATAGTCGATATCGTTTTTTCGAAGTGACAACGCTGACGCTATTTTTTCGGCGTTAATCGGCCGCCCGAAGGCGGGCGGAATCTGTTTCATCCAGAGAATATCATCACCGCTTTTTTTCCGATCGAAACGAACCGGTATCTGACCGACTTTTAGATTAAGAATAACTTCATCCACCGGCTTTTTCAAAATTTCCTGCGCTATAATAAAGGCTGTCCCCAGAGTCGGATGCCCTGCGAACGGAATTTCCCGTTTGGGGGTAAAGATACGAACATCGAAGCCGCCGTTTTTTTTCTGATCGGAGCGAATGAAAGTCGTTTCGGAAAAAGATATTTCTCTGGCGATTTGCTGCATCTCTTTTTCGGAGATACCGGACGCATCTTTAAAAACAGACAACTGATTGCCGGCAAATTTACTTTCGGCAAAAACATCGACTATATAAAAATCATATTTGGCCATAATTCCCCCAAATTATTTTTATTTCCAATTAATCTGTTGGCCCAATATATTAAACTGAAGAACAAATTATAATATATTTTTTCAATTTATGTCGGTTGGCAATAATTTTTATGCTTCAATCTTGACATTTCGGCCTAATTTGGCTAAGAATATGTGATGTTAATCGGGGAGTTTGCGAGTTTTATTATTTAAAAAGGCGTTGTACAAATATATAATCTATGTTTGTATCCTAAATTAAGGAAAGTTTTATGAACATTCACTCACGATATATTAAGCTGGCTTTTTCGACTTTGTTTATAATTAGCCTGTCTGTTTTGGTATTTGCCGGATATCCGCAGTGGTACAAAGATTATTCGGCCGGTTTGGAAGCTAAAAATAATGGACAATGGCAGGATGCCGCCAATTTTTTCAAAAACGCTATCAGTCAGAAAAATGTCGATAAAAAGAAAACCAAAGTCGGGACGATGTCGGTTGAATATCTACCGCACCGTGAGCTGGGTATTTGTCTTTATCATCTGAATGATATGGAGGGTGCGCGGGAGCATCTGAAAACTTCGCTGCGTGAAGCGCCAACCTCAGAGGCCAGAATATATTTAGAGAAAATTAGTCGCGGCGGAACCACAAAAAAAGAACAATATAAAAAAGAGATTCCGATCGACGGGACAACTTCTCCAGTCAAACCAACGGTTACAGCAACAACTCCGCCATCCACTCCGTCCGCACAGGATGTAACGCTTATCGGGAATCGGCTGAGTATTGCGATTCTGCCGTTTGAAAGCAGGAATATCAGCGGCGAATTGGCCAAAATGGATCTTCTGGATAAACTTATCACCTGGTTTAAGGAAACCAATCGTTTTGATGTGGTTGAACGCTCGCAATTGGAAAAGGTCCTGAAGGAACAGCAGCTTGGCTTAAGCGGCGTGATCGACGCCTCGACCGCCGTTAAGGTGGGAAAGACGATCGGCGTCGATGCGGTCGTTTTGGGAAGCTGGACCAGGTCACAAACGGCGGTGTCGGTCGACGCGCGACTGGTGGATACCGAAACGGCGGCGGTGATTACTGCCAAAGAGGCCATCTCCGAGCGGACGACACTGCCCCGGATTTCGATGATGCTTGACAGGCTGGTCAAGGATATTGCCGAAGAATTTCCGATAGTCGACGGATTGGTGATTCGCGCCAACGGCTCCCGTCTAACTCTGGACATAGGCCGCGAAAAAGGTATTCGTAAAGGGACGCGCTGTTATGTTTATCGCGAGGGGGCCCCGTTGATTCATCCGCTGACCGGAGAGAAAATTCCGGAGTTTAAAATTGTCGGCGAAGCCCAGGTGACTGATGTTTTTGATAAAAGCTCCAAAGCCAGCCTGATTAATACTATCAGCGCCGATTTGGTACCCCAGGTTATGGACAAAGTGCAAACCAAATAAAGAAAAAACAAGGATGAATAATTTTTCAGGAGGATGGGGAAATGAAAAAATGTACTGTTGTTCTGGTCGTTTTATTAACATTGTTATTCGCCGGTCAGGCATTCGGTCAAACCCGGCTTCCACAGAAGGAAATTTTTATCGGGGGCGCTATACCACTAGGCCCGGATTACTTTAAGGATTATTACAAAATTGGATTTTCGGGGCATGGCCAATATGTAATTTTCCCGTCGCCCAACCTGGGAATAAGTTTTGGTGCCGCTTATGAAAGATTTACCTTTGACGGTGATAAATATCTTTCTGATTTCGCCGATTTTTATGGAGTCAGTATTGATGGTGTCGAAGTAACCGGCAGTGCCAGTATTATTGAGCTGGGTGTTGGCCTAAGACCCTATTTAACTCCTCCCGAAATGGGCACGCAGTTTTTCATTTTTGGAATGGGGACATTTAATTTTATTACAGATGAAGCCACTATTACGGAAATGGGTATATCCTATGGCGGTGATAATACTTTCAGCAAAATAGGGGTATCCGGCGGAGCCGGGTTGGAAATACCGGCCGGAGAAAGTATGAATATTATCATGCAGGGTTTGGTCAGATTTATATTTACCGATGAAGATCCGACATCGTTTATAACCGTAACGCTGGGGCTGGCTTTTTAAATGAATAAAATTGTTATCGCGGGGATTACTATAACTCCCCGCGGTGACGGCATAAATCGAAGATTTATTTCAGGAACAGGCGATATGAAATCTCGAATTTTTCTTTTTATCTTTGCGGTACTGATAATTTTCGTCTCCGGCGCGCGGGCCGATAAGCCGGACTGGGTGACTAAACGGCCGATCAGTAAGCTGTACTATATCGGGATTGGGATCGCCGCCAAAAACGATCTGGACAAAGAGGATCGCGGTTATCTTCAGCAGGCCAAAAACAGCGCCTTAAATGATATCGCCTCGCAGATCAAAGTATCTATCAGCGGCGAGATTATCAATAAGATAGAGGAAAAAGCGGGTAAAATTGCCAGCGACATTAAAAAGCAAATCGCGGCTTCAACCGATGCCGAACTGGAAGAGGTCGAACTGGTCGATAGCTGGGAATCCAAAAAAGAGTACTGGATATATTACCGCCTGTCCAAAGCGAAATTGCAGGAGAAAAAAGATAATGCGGTGCAGCCAAACGATGCGCTGCAAAAAGGAGTTTTTAAACCTGAAATTACAAATCCTGAAATTCCTGAATATACTGAAAAAGGCCTGCCGGAAGCCATTGCATCGGTTCAACCGGCAGGCAAAGGCTGGGA
>CAZJLX010000217.1:0-5036 GCA_964546545.1 uncultured Ignavibacteriaceae bacterium
ATTATGATAATAATCCCCCAATATTTAACAAAAACAGGCTCTCTGCCTGTCTTTGCGAGGAGTTCCGAATTCCGACCCGTCGGAATATGGAACGACGCGGCAATCTGTCGGCCTCGTGGCAGCAAACAATATTTATCGGGCCTAAAGATTGTTCTCATGTACAATGTTCGGTGCTTACTATCATTCTATGAAAATATATACAGCTACTTGCTCATACAATGCCGACAGATTGCCACGCTCCGAATGGAATGAAACATTCCAATCGAAGCTCGCAATGACCGCCAGTGGGCGGTTTTTGCGCTTCGCGCGATGTGAGGAGCGCCCTTATACCTGTCAGGTCACAACCTCGACTTCGTCTCGATCAGGACCTAACAGAACATTATTAATCATAAACGGTTTCTACAACTTCACGGTGAAGGCGAGGCCGTCGCGGATCGGGATGATATTTGAAAGAAGTTCCTTTGATTTGAAAATCATCTTATTGAATTTCAAAATACCCTGTGTCGATTTGGTCGGCTTTTCATCGAGCACCCGCCCGCTCCAGAGCACGTTGTCGGTGATAAAGAGGCCACCTTTGCGAAGTCGCGGTATGGCCAGATCAAAACATTCTGGGTACTGCTCTTTGTCGACATCGCAGAGAATTATATCGAACGGCCCGTCATACTTTTTGATTATATCCTGGGCATACCCGACATGAAAATCGACCATTGTATTATACCCGCCCCGTTTCAAATATTCCAGAGCCCGTTTTTTATTCTCTTCGGAACCTTCGGTGCAGATAATTTTTCCGCCCTGTTTCATCCCGCCGGCGAACCAGTAGGCCGAATAGCCGTAGCCCGAACCCATCTCAAATATATTATTGGCATTGATTATCATGGCCATTTGCCGCAAAAAGGTCCCGCACAGCGGGCCGATTATCGGAAAATGATTGGTGCGGGCGTACTGTTCCATCTCGGTCAGAACTTCATCCCGCTGTGGCAGGAGGTTCATAATGTACTCATTGAGTTTCGGTTCGGTTATGTGCATGATGTTATATCCTCTTTTCGTTATTTTCCTTCGGTGTCGGCCAGCGCTTCATCTTCCATATCGGCGATCATCAGTTCATAGTCAAAATGAATAACAAAATGTCTGACCAGAAGTTCATATATTTCATCCATATTGATAACTTCATCGAGCAGGCCGGAAATCGACCCGACCTCGTATTCGGTAATCCCGCACGGAATTATCATATTATAATAATCGAGGTTAGTGTTTACATTAAGCGACAGACCATGATAGCTGATCCAGCGCGAAACGGCCACCCCAATCGCGCCGATTTTTTTATCGTCGACCCAGATGCCGGTCATACCCTCTTTGGTTTCGGCGTCCAGACCGAGTTCTTCAAGAGCGTCGATGACAAACCGCTCAATATCGCGCAGATACCGGTGCATATCGCAACCTCGATTGCGCAGATCGATAATCGGATACAGAACCGCCTGCCCCGGACCGTGAAATGTTATATCGCCGCCCCGTTCAATTTCAAAAAGATCAACTCCTTTTTTAACCAACTCATCCGGTTTGACGAGAAGATTCTCCGGTGCCGCGCCGCGCCCCATCGTGATAACCGGTTCATGTTCGGTAATCAAAAGCAAATCATCGATTTTATCACCGGCGCGAAGATTAACCAGCCGTTTCTGGATTTTCCAGGCCTCGGCATATTTCGTTCGCCCCAGATTTATAAGCAAAAGACGGCGTTTGTTGCTTTTTTCCGACATATCCTATTAACGATTTTAAAAATGTTTTTGACAATATATATTAACTCCGACTTGCGTCAAGAAGTCCCGTTCAAAAACAACCTGAAGCCGGATCGCAATTTCAGTTACGGAGTGAAACTATACTGACGTATAAAGTCAGTTGGACCGGTTTTAAAAATTGAGGAGCCAAGGATTCTATCTTACGAGGGAACATATCTGCTATCACTTTGTTTGAAAGCAGTAATCGACGTTATG
This sequence comes from uncultured Ignavibacteriaceae bacterium, assembly GCA_964546545.1. GTDB lineage: Bacteria > Zixibacteria > MSB-5A5 > GN15 > PGXB01 > CAZJLX01. The sequence continues at coordinate 1,989 of CAZJLX010000217.1, forward strand.
CAAAGAAAATGGGTCGATTAAACCAATAAAGGAGTGCAGAATGAAAGTCAATGAAGGAAAAACAGATCGTATACTGAGAGCGATTGTCGGTCTGGTAATTATCGCGGCCGGTATTTATTATCACAGCTGGTGGGGATTGGTGGGTCTTATTCCACTGGGCACCGCGTTGAGCGGACTCTGTCTGCTGTATGTTCCATTCGGAATATCGACCTGCAAAACAAAGCCGGAGAAGCAGCAATAGAATTTCTCATTATGGGGGAGCAATGTATCCGGAACTAAAGGGCAAAAATGCACTGGTCACCGGCGGTTCACGCGGTTTTGGCAAAGCTATCGCGGTCAGACTGGCAAGTGAAGGTGTTAAGGTTTTAATTAACTATCGCCGCAGCCGAAGCGAGGCCGAGCAAGTCGTTGACGAGATTAAAAAGGCGGGCGGTAAGGCGATCGCGCTTCGGGCCGATATCGGCAAAGAAGAGAGTCTTGATAAAATGTTCGATTTTATCAAAAATGAATGGGGTTGGCTGGATATAGTCGTAGCCAATGCCGCTTTTGGTGTTCCGGGAACGTTAATGGATTCGACCAGTAAACATTGGGAATTAACTTTGACCGCCTCGGCGCGGTCGTTAAGAGATCTGACCCAGCGGGCGGTACCGTTGATGAATAACGGGTACGGTCGGATAATCAGTATCACCTCCGACGGCGGTCAAAAAGTTATTCCCGGCTATGGCGTGGTCGGTCCGGCCAAAGCCGCGCTGGAGTCGGTTACCCGTGGACTGGCCTATGAGCTTGGTCCCAAGGGAATTGTCGTTAACGGTGTCTTAGCCGGTCTGGCCGACACTAAATCGGCGCGCTCGATACCGGGAGTGGACAAAGTCCTGGAGCATGCGAAATTTCATACGCCGCTCGGTCGGGTGGTTGTACCGGAAGATATTGCCAATGTCGTTGTTTTTCTGGCCTCGGAGCAGGCCTCGATGATATGCGGCCATTTTATGACTGTTGACGGCGGAAGAAATATTGTCGGATAGATTATATATAAAAGAATAGTTACCAGATACCGAGTTCGTCTTTCACAGAATCGGAGGCCATTTCGGCCGGATTCCAGGGCGGATCCCAGACCAATTCGACTTCGATTTCGCCGATACCTTCCAGTTTTCTGGCCTCATTTTTAATCTGCTCGATCAAATAAGGTGCAACCGGGCAGGTCGGCGAGGTCAGCGTCATAGTGATGTCAACATCATTATTTTCTTTGACGGCCACATCATATATCAAGCCAAGTTCGACCAGACCGAATCCGACATCGGGATCTTCGACCGTTTTAATCGCCTCCAGAACCGTTTCGCGCGTAATCATAATTTTACTCCGTGGTTGAGGCCTTTTTGGCCGATTTGGCTTCGCAGGCCTCGAGGGCATCAACCAGTGTTGTCCATGACAATAATGCGCATTTGATTCTGACCGGAAATTTGCGCACTCCCTTTAGGGCCTCGAGATCGCCAAGATCGATATGTTCCTTCAACTCCTCGGTATCCTCACCTTTAAGCATCGCCTTGATATATTTCGCGATTTTTTTGACTTCATCGAGACTTTTCCCCTCGATAATTTCGGCCAGCATCGAACCGGAAGCGACCGATATGGCGCACCCGGCACAGCTGACCCAGACCCGCTTAACTTTGTCACCGTCAAGTTTGAGTTGTATATCGATATCATCGCCGCATGACGGATTATGCCCCTCATTGGCAATATCCGGGTGGTCGATATGATCGTGACCGCGCGGGTAACGATAATGCTCCATTATTATATCGCGATAAAGATCATTTAGATTATCAGCCATGACCAAAGTACCTCCGCGCCTCTTTGACAGCATATATTAAGGCGTCGATATCATCTCTGTTATTGTAAATATAAAAACTGGCCCGGGTCGTGGCGATAAGCCCCAGCAGTCTGGTCAACGGCTGGGCGCAATGATGTCCGGCCCGGACGGCAATACCGAGCGAGTCGAGAAAAGTCGCCATATCATGCGGATGAATCTTATCATCGATAAATGATATAAGACCGCCTCGATCTTCGGCTTTGGGTGGGCCAAAAATTTTTATATGCGGCAGTTCCGCAAATCTATCCAGCGCATAGGCGGTTAGTTCGATTTCATGCCGGCGGATATCATGCGTACCGATTTTCCCCAGATAATTCAGCGCTTCGGCAAAGGCTGCCGCCCCGGCAATATGCGGCGTTCCGGCTTCGAATTTCCATGGCAATTCATTCCACTTTGCACCACCGTAAGTAACCTCGGTAATCATCTCGCCGCCGTAATAGTGCGGTTCCATTTCGTTTAAAATTTCTTCCCGGCCGTATAAAACGCCCAGGCCGGTTGGGCCAAGCATCTTGTGTGCGGAAAAAACAAAAAAATCCGGGTTCATATCTTTGATATTTATTTTCGTGTGCGGTACAGATTGAGCGCCATCCACAAGGACAATCGCATTTTTCCTATGAGCCAGCGCAATTATCTCTTCGACCGGGTTGATTGTCCCAAGAAGATTGGACATCTGAGTCAACGCAACCATTTTTGTCCGGGGATTGATGATATTATCTATTTCTTTCAGTTCCAGGTAACCGTTTTTATCAATCGGTATATATTCGAGTTCTGCGCCTGTTTTTTTGGCCAGCATAAGCCAGGGAATCAGATTGGCATGGTGCTCCATCTGCGTGATAACGATCCGGTCACCTTTTTTAATATTGGCCGTACCCCAGGCATGAGCCACCATATTGATCGATTCGGTCGCTCCACGCGTGAAAATAATCTCTTCCCTTTTGGCTCCGCCAATAAATCGGGCTGTTTTATCGCGCGCTTGTTCATACAACTCGGTCGCTTCCTCGGCCAGCGTATGCAAACCGCGATGAACATTGGCGTTGGACATACGATAGTAACGATCAATGGCTTTAAGGACTACCGCCGGTTTTTGAGTGGTGGCCGCATTATCGAGATAAACCAGGCGATGACCATTGACCTGCCTTGATAAAATTGGAAAATCAGCGGCCAAATCTTTGGGATTTAAAAGC
>CAZJLX010000218.1:0-4815 GCA_964546545.1 uncultured Ignavibacteriaceae bacterium
GATCGCTTCCTGAAGATTGGCAATTGTATCGCCGATACCACCTAAAAGTGCGAATTCATCTTTGGCGTGGCGTTTTTCGTTTTCAGCCGTTTCCTCAAATATTTTGGCAATATAATGATAGCCTTCTTTTTTGGCGATATTGGCAAAATAGGTGTATTTGTTTCGCGCCTGTGATTCACCGGCAAAAGCGGCCTTAAGATTTTCTTCTGTTTTACTCATGTGCACTCCTGAATTTAATGCCGTCGGTTTTTTATCTGTTTTTTGGAATATATGTAAACTTTCGGGTAATTGGCAACTCTTATAATATAAAACCGACTGGTTTTGTCTACATAATCAGGACCAATTTGCCGATTTGGCTGCCATAGGCCGATTCGACAACATAGTAATAAATACCTGATACCGGAAGCTGGGTATTGCGTGTGATAACGTCCCAGCAATCATGCATCGCCTGCGGGTGATCGACCGGGTAATCATGATTTATTTTACGAATCAGGTCGCCGTCGATCGAGAAAATGCTGATTGTGCATTTATGCGGCAAATTACTGAAATGGATAGCCCGAACCCGGTCGTTTATCATATCCTCCTGACCCTGACCCTCAAAACCGCCACCTTCGGCGCCGCGGTAATTACCGTCGATGCGATACGGATTAGGATAGACGATAACCTGCAGTCCTTTTTGTTCAACCAGTCCGGCCGAGTTCTGGGCATAAGCCGCCACCATATTGGTAAGAGGATCCGATTCCAGCGATTCCAGACCCAACCCGGGCGAACCGTAATCGAAGGCAGTTACCGAAACATAATATTCACGTGAGGGGAGAAGATTTTCAATCGTGTATTCATATTCAAAATATTTAAAATACTTTCCTTCGGTTAATTCTTCGGGATAATAAATTCTGGCGCTGTCAATTGATAATGTCGAAGGGTATGGCTCCTCAGGAAAGCGTTTATATATTTTTGTCGTATCCAGCAGATTCGAGTAATTCCAATCCTGTCTTTCAAAATAGTAAAATGAGTCAATGCCGTTAATTCCATGCGCAGTTAAAAAATTGTCCCTGTCATAACTTAAAGGATCAAATTCGAAACCATAAAGGTTTCTGAGTGCATCAATCGTAAACGGAGGCTCCAGCAGCAGCCAGCGCTGTCTGTCGGCCGACCAGCAATAACGATTGTAATTCTCAAAGTCATAAGAACAAAGCGGCGCGAATTCGGATCGATTTGAAGAGAGAGATAGATATAACCGATAACCTTCGAAATCGAGATCACCGCTGAAAATATCGGGTGTGGTTTCACTAATCAGGCCGTTCCAGCGAATATTCAAATAACCCTGATTATAATTGTTGATTCCCGTACTTACTCTTAATTGAGGCGGAGAAGGCGGTACTGCTGCGCGAAAATCAGGGATCCCGTCGCCTGAATAATAAACCGTGTCTACCTTAAGGCAGGTAAATGTACTATCGCTGCCGATTATTGAATCGACACAAATAATTTTACTGCCACCCTTATATCCGTCATTGTTGCTGTCATATCCCGGATTATCGTATATCCACGAGGCCCACAGAGCATTTAATGCAAAATCAGAAAAATCGAGATTATACAAATAGCTGTTAGGATTATATGGGTTGAAATTGTCTTCGAAGTTGGTCGGATCATTATGCACATTTTCACCGCAAAACCAGGCAATTGTAAAAGATGTTTCGAATCCCGGATCGAGATCGAATGGTCCGGATGAGAGCAGTACCCGACAATCGACGCCATCGGCAAGATCCACGGCATCGATCGGTGGCGGCATCCACCCAGCCGTCGTGTGATCGATGGCGGTATAGACCTGGTCATAATCAAATTCCGGTTGCGACATAACAAAGTATTTATTGGCGTCGCCGGGTGGATAACCGATATTGATTCCAAAGCGGCGAAATCGCTCCCCCTCAGGTGGTATACGACGGGGACCAAAATCGCCCACAAGCTGACTGGTTGCTTCGCCCCACCAGTTAAAAGTAAATTTATTACCGGGCACAGGGGTTTTTAAAATTCTGATCCCGCCGGCATGCCGCGGTGATTGAGGCAAATATTGCCTCTCAAACGGATCGCCGTCATTATCAATGAAATAACAACTGTTGATCGGTATCGGGAAATTCATACCGGGAATATCGGAACTGCTTCTTATAAAACCGCACAGGTCATCATCGGCTCCGAATGACATGCCATGCGGGACCGTCCGTGACCAGATATCACCATCGGCGAATAGTCCGATGTACATATCCTTCAGATTTTTCAGACTGATATTCTTTATGGTAAAATTATATAGGATAAAATCGGCGACATAGCTAAAACTCCAGGCATAACTTTTCATAGTGATTTCAATATTCAGCGGTCGATGGGTTCTTATATCGTCTTCATCCGGCAGGACATATAGCGGATCAGTCAAGGTATCATAAAAGACGGCTATAAAATCCTGTTCGGAGACAGCGTCATCGGCATAAAACGGACTGCCGGGACGAATCGATTTTTGTATAATTTTACCTTCGGGATATTTATCCGGATTAAGTTCAGTTGGGTAGGCAAAGGTTGAAACCAGCGAATCCCGCCCAACCACACCGCCAACCCAAAGCCCGGCGCCAAAAAGATGGAAAATGCCGGAATATATCGGAAAATCAGAGCCTGGAATAGTATCTCCCATAATAGGATCCACGATTTCTCCCGAATATCCAAACCAACTGTCATTGAACATAAGCATCCTGATATTGTTGATATTATGGATGGCATAATCGAAGTATGGTCTTATTTCACCTGCATTCATACGGCCACTGGCCAGAGGATGGCTATTCAGGTTTTCCGACCTGTTTTCATATTTATCATGATTAGAAGGCTGTTTACAGATAGAGGTTTTAACCAAACCGACTACTATCAAGATTACCAAGACGACAAATAATTTGAAATATTTTTTGCCCATCAAAAAGGAAAACATATTACTTTCCGGTCCAACCTGTCCTTTTTATCGCAGAATCATAACATGCGAAATTTTAAATGCCTGATAAAATAGCTGTCCTGTTTTATTAATTCTTATCCCGCTATATTATAAACGATTTCGATTTTTTGGTGTGCATAAAAAAGTGCCGCCGGAGTCGGCGGCACTAAAACAGCAGAGAGGTAAACTGAAGTGAATCAATCAGGCTTCTGTTTCTTATACGCCAAACATAAATAAATTATTGGTGTAATAAGGATTAAATTTATCCTATATTGTCAGATTATTTATAAGAGAAATAAAAGCGCCACACCGATTACTGCCATAATTGCTCCAAAAATCGCTCTGGGAGAAACTGACTCCTTGTAAACTATTATAACCAAAGGTATTACAGTTACCGGAACAATACTCATAATGGCCGCGGCGATGCCGGCTTCGGTCTGTTTGACCGCTATCAGAGACATCCAGACACCCAAAAATGGTCCGCAGATCGAACCGCCCAATAGTAGAAGAAGAGACTTTTTATCTTTTAGTACTTTCAGAGATTTAAATGTGTCTCCTCGAAAAAGACCGTAAATCCAGACCGCCGCAGTTGCGGCCAGCATTCTGATAAAGGTCGCCTCCAGCGGCGCAACATCTTCTCCCATACCGGCTTTAGCCAAAACCAACCCGATTGCCTGCCCGGCCGCGGCACATAAAGCCAGGATTATTCCCAGCTTTTTGCTTTTCGAGCCTGCCGGTTCACTTTTGATGCCGTTTTTCTGTTGTTCAAGGGTGACCCAAGCGACCCCGGTCATAGTTATTACAATTCCGATAACAGCATAATAACCGAGTCTTTCCCCCAACAGGATCCAGGCCGTCAAAGCGGCAATAATCGGTGAAGTCGCGAAAATCAGCAAAGTAAGCCTGGTGCCGAGAATCAGAAAGGCGGAAAACAAACATAAATCACCCAGCGAAAGCCCGATTATACCGCTGATAATCAGATAATAACAGGCAGAACTGCTTAATTTAGCCGGAAACAGATGACCCGAACTGAATATCAGCATTAACGCCAAAAAAATTGCCGCCGCCGGTATCCGAAATTTATTCAGATAGTAGGAGCCGATTCGACGGCTTGCCAGTGTAAAAAAGATTGATGTAAACGACCAGAGAAAAGCAGTTGTCAAAGCGGCCAGTTCACCGGAATATTTCATGCGCCAATATAGATGAAATCTGAAAAAAAACAATCGATTGATAAACAGATTGTGCGCCGGAAGTCGTCAGCAGGTTGACTTTATTAGCTCGATTGTCTATTCTTGTCTAACTATTTAAAAGGTGATGGTATGAAAAGATCATATTTTTTGCTCGCTTTAATATTCTTTTGCTCTTTTGGGCAATTGTTCAGTCAGGATATGCCGGATACTCTCCCGACCAATACAACGCAAAATATTAAGATTGACTCTCTTCAAAATAAGTCTGAAACATCATCAGAAGACAATGCCTTCGTCTATCCGCTCACCGCCGAACGGAAGGAACTTCTGATATCCTACTCGAAATTCAAAAATATCTGGCAATTCGTTTCCTTTTTTGTCAACCTGCTGATAATATTAATCCTGTTATACACCGGCCTGTCGGGCAAATTTCAGAAATGGGCAACTTCGATTTCGCAAAAAACATTTTTTAAATATCTTCTCTATCTGCTCTTCTTTTCGATATTCACTTTTGTCGTTTATTGGCCGTTTGATTTTTATCGCAGCTTTTTAGTTGAGCATCAATATGGCTTTTCCAATCAGACTTTTTCCGGATGGTTATTTGAATCTCTAAAATCGGAGGCGGTCAGCTTTGTCTTTCTGTTTATCGTCATTCTTATTTTA
>CAZJLX010000218.1:4825-5034 GCA_964546545.1 uncultured Ignavibacteriaceae bacterium
ATCGCTTTAAACATTGGTGGCTCTGGTTTGCGATCGGATCGCTGCCCTTTATGGTTATCGTCGTTATAATCGTGCCGGTTGTGGTTTCGCCGATGTTCAACGAATTTCAGCCGCTGAAGGATCAGGCACTAAAAACCGAGATGATACAACTGGCCGAAAGCGCCGGGATTCATAATCCGGATGTTTTTGAAGTTGATGCCTCGAAGCAG
>CAZJLX010000219.1:0-5010 GCA_964546545.1 uncultured Ignavibacteriaceae bacterium
ATTAAAGATTTTCTCAGGTTCTGGATTTGCCATATATTGGTTGTCATTGTATTCATAATATTTCTCCAAAGTACCTGCAGGAACGATTATATAATGAAGAGCATGCGCTAATCCCGCCATTCCATATGGGAGTTTTCGTTTTGGGAAATATGTGACGAGAAGTTCTTCATGCTGAATCATTTCAACAATATCTGGCTCATCAAAAACTGTAGTCGCCAAAAGAAAATCCGTTTTATGAGTTATTGGTAATTGAGCCTTAACATTAAAGATAGGTGACTCAACGAGAAGAAATCCGTAGGGATCATACGAAGAAGTTGCTTTTACTTGATCGTTTGATAAAACAATGGTGCCAAACCGGTTAAGGTTCAATACTCGAAAAATTTGGCGTGTAATATCGTCCCATTTAATATCTCGACCAATTAATGGAATAATAGATGAAAGATCAACGCCCTTTTCAAGAAAGGTGGTTCGAATTTGTTTCTGATGCTTTTCAATTCGTTGTATTGCTGTATTTTTATCTCCGCTTTCCAAATCGTTTTGCAACTCTTGGACAATTTCCTTGGGCATCCCTGTTCTTTTCATATTTTCGATGGTCGTCAAATTCCTGCTATCCAAGATTGACCAAATTGTGAGAATTATTAGTCCAATGACGATAGCCAGGAATGTATTAATAAATTGCGCCAGAATTAAAGTAACAACCAATACGGCAGAAATTCTTATAATTCTTCGCATAAATCACCTTCGGTCGCTCGCCTATGAATCGCCCACCGGACACTTAACACTATTGCTCCCCCCAGTCGCGAATATGTGTGTAAATCATCGCAGTCTTGATATCTTTATGGCCCAGAATTTCCTGAACCGTCCCTAATAGATTCAAAGTAAAGTTATCTTTTTCTTTGTGCTATTTCAAGTATTTTTTAAACTTTTGCGCTCCTGGGGGCAGTAGCCCCTTTTTCGCGTTTCGCGCCTGCCTCTAATTAGCTTGTGCCCGGTTCGCCCAGGCGAATCTCCATCTACAGCGTTGTCTAGGGCCAGGCTACACCACTGTTTGCATTGTAAAATAAATTCAAGATAATTCCGCAAAATCCATATCAACCCAATGCAAAATGTATCCTCGGCTCTTTATATAGAGGATATAATTATGCCGACAAGCAAAAGATTCATCAGCGGTTCAGATGTTCACTATGGTAGAAGGCGAAATCAGGCTGTAATTATGCGGCGTCAGTTCACACGACCGCCCCTGTCGCCAGCAGAAACTGACGCAACTTCCAAAAAAAAAGATGAAATCTCCAAATTCGCTACAAATATGATACCCCGAAAAAGTTTTTTCTGACAAAACGAACCCATTTTGGGCAAGCCGAAGGCAAAAACAGGCTTTTGCCTGTTAAAATATGCGAAACAAACCCATTTTAAGGCAGCAGCCCCTTATTTCGCTTCGCGTTCTTTTGTCAATGTCGGAGGAGAAAAAAATATTATTACTGACGAAACAAACCCATTTTGCTGTATTTCGTTGTCATGTTGTGGTTTACGTATGTTCCTGTCACCGTCGAATAAAAAAAGGCGACTTTAAAAAGCCGCCTTTTAAGAAGAATTTTGAAGCAGCTACTATTTGCCTTCAGCCTTATCCATCTCGGCCATCGCTTCGTTAGACCGATGGCCATACTCCTGAATCATCTTGACCAGTTCCGGCTTATCAGATCTCATCAAAGTGATATCGCCATTGTCGGTTTTGATCGTTTCCATTTTCGCACCCATCATCATCAGCTTGCCGTAATATTCGCAACTCCCGCACATTTTGACATCCATTGGATTGATCTCGCCGCTCATCATCTTCATCCCGATCGTTTCCATCGCCTTCGATGCCTTGTCGTACGATTTCTGGTACTCCGGTTTGACCGTCGACACCGTCAGAATACCGTCGGAAATGTCATAAATTTTCCAGGTCATATTGTCCAAAAGCTTTGGATCATCCAGCAGATTTTTACAGAATTCGCAGTTTTTCATATCGAACCATGGTTTTTCATCGGCGGCGTAAAGAAGTGCCGCAAACAGCAAAACCACAACCGCGATAAAGGCCAGTTTCTCTTTTTTCATCTTATCCTCCTGTTGAAATTTTAAAGTCCTGTTTTTGACTGCCCGAATTTAATAATTGGACTTCGAATCGGCAATCACATAAATATCACTTTTTGTCGGATATTTTCAATAATCAGTATACGTAGATCGGAATGCCCAGAGGCCTTCCGACTTACTAAGAAGTCGAAACCTCTTTGGGGATTTCGACCTGCTCGTTTTTATCATTCTCTAACCGGCAGAACATGGATTGCTTTAACAATCAGTTGGATTTTGTCGCCCACTTTCAGGTCAAGATTTTCCAACGAGTCAATGGTGATAACCGAACTCATGGTTGATTTTTCCGGAATCTCAAACCGTATCTGGCTCATCAGACCGCCCTTTTTAATTTCGAGCACCTTGCCGGTTAACTGGTTTCTTGCGCCGTATTTCATAACATCTCCTTGTCCCCTTGAAATTTATAACGAAAAATCCTCATCTTTTCTTTGACAAAAGATGACAGACCCTTTTTTCTATTTTTTCACCCTCTCAAATAGCGCACTGTCGGCGAACAGTTCTTTTGAATCGCAAAGCTGTCCGATAAATTTCTGCAGTTCCGCTGTCGGAGAAGTCAGGATGAGATCTCCGTTTATTTTTTCATATTTTATTTCGGGAGATTTTTCTTTGATATATTTATACAGATTATCAGTGTCCAGAAGCGCCAGTTTCAGGTTCGGTTCAGTCTGTTCTATCAGCATAAAGGAATGAAGGGGCTGAAAATGTTCTTTATAGGCGTCGCTCCAATCGGTAACCAGATCAGCCGGATATATGTCAAGAAAGCGCTGGTCGTTTATTTTGAAAAGAACCGCTTCAAAATGGCCGAGACAATCGTTTTCATCGATATAAACGAGATTATAGGATCTGTTTTGCCCCTTATTGAATTTTAAAATTTCTCCCGATTCCGGCCCGCTCCAGAGACCGACCAGGGTGGAATCATAAACAATGGTTTCGTCAGAATATGGCGCATGCAAAGTTGTCGTTAAACATCCACCCAAAATCAGAACGATAAACGCCAACAGATAAAAATGTAATTTAGACATACAACCACCTTTCTTTTGCCGATTGAACCTTTCCGGTATTAAAAAACGATTTGTTTGTATTTGTTGTCAATAGATGATTAAAAAAATCGGATAAAACATCGTAACAATTCAGCGATCGACTAAAAATGGCTCTACCGCGGCAGCGATAATTTTTTCCAGAGAACCTTTGCCGCTGTATGAAATAAAAACAGCTTTCAAATTATGTTTTTCATACAGCCTTTTTTTCTTTTCAATATGTTCATTATAATAAGGCATATGGTTCATCCCGCAAATTTCCAGAAAGAGATTCAGCTCCGGCAGAAAGAAATCGGGACGGTACTGTCGTCCGTCGAGTAAAAGCAGCGGCTCATATTGAAATTTCAGGCCGATTTTTTTTAAGTAAGCAACCGTTCGTTGTTCATACGTGGAACGGACCTTGATATCTTCCGAGTCGGTCGCCAGCACCGGCTCGAATTTGCGCTTACGTTTTAATCTGATACCGCGTAGCCGGACCTGTTTGCCATCCGGTTTGAATCGTTTACGACTGAACATACGTTGTAATATATGAAATTATTGATTGATCACAATCGATATAATTACGTCAAATTTATTGAAATTTGATTTATCTATAATTGGATTTTGTCACTTGACAGGCATTGTACCGACATTTATTTTATAATCTAATGCAACCAGGCACTATACAATTCTGCATCGGGGCCAATGTATTATTCAGGGAGTAATAATGTACAAAAACAACAGACTATCAAGCTACGCTTTTACCGCTATTTTGATAATATTGTTTTTCATCGGGTTGGATGGATATGCACAAAACAATAAACCGACAATTGCAGTTTTAAATTTTCAAAGTAATACGGGCAATTCATCGATCGATGCCATGCTGTCTGAAGGAACCGCTGAAACCATAATAACCGATTTAAGCAATATAAGAGAGATCGAGGTCGTTGAAAGGTCACGCCTTGTCGATATTAATCATGAAATTGCCTACAGTTATTCCGGAATGGTTGATGAGGCGACGGCACAAAAAGCGGGTCGGCAGGTCGGGGCGCAATATATTGTTGTTGGCCACTGGCAGAAATTTGGCGGGCAATATCGTGTCAATGCGCGTATTGTCGAAGTTGAAACGGCGCTGGTTATAGCATCCGTAAAGGAAACGGGAGGAGAGTTGGCTGTCTTTGATCTTCAGGATAATCTGGTCGAAGAGATACTTGGCAAATTAGATATATCAATTTCGTCAGACACGCGAGCTGAGATTCATAGGCGCGAAACCAATTCATTAAGCGCCTATAAGGAATACAGTCAGGGATTGCGCGAGCTGGATAAAGGCAATACGACAAATATGAAAAAACATATGACCAAAGCCTTGGAATATGATCCGAATTATGTCAAACCTAAAAAGTATGTCTATACACTATATGATAAAAAGGGTTCTACCTTTGGCAGCGGTTCGAGTCTGGCGGCGGCGCGGTGGAAAACGATCGGTATGTTTACCCTGGTTACGGGCGGAATAAGTTTCTTTATGCCGGAGCTCGACAAGAATATTGATAGTGACGAACGGATGAAATATACGACACTCGGTGCGGCTATGGGTTTTGTTGTCGGTGTTATTTACGCATTTACATTAAAGGTGAAAAAAGAAGAAATTTCTCAAAGCGATGGCCAGTTAGACCGATATACGTCAATTGATGATAAAACAAAAACGCGTCTGTTTATTGATTTCAATAATTCGAAAACTCCGATTATTAGAATTTCCCTCTCATTTTAGCCGCTGGCATTTGGGGCAGAAATGGGCTGAACGGGACCCGATTTTTTGACGTCTTATTTTCGTTCCGCAGCGAAAGCAGGGTTCATCTTCGCGTCCGTA
>CAZJLX010000220.1:0-5001 GCA_964546545.1 uncultured Ignavibacteriaceae bacterium
AACCGGTATTGTAAACTGCGAATTATCTACGTTGACCGTAATATCAACCAGCGGTTGCTTTTTTAAATCACAATATCGAGCGGTGATAGCCGCCGCTTTAATTAGATTTTGATGGCTTTGATCGCCGATCAGAAGTGTAATTGGCGATCCGGTATTAAGCGCTTCCAGTCTTGCGAATTTGGGCGTTGCATTTTGAATTATATAATCATTATCAGCTTCATTGCGTCCAACAATTATTTTGCTTTTATCATCAAGACGAAAATGTCTTCCGGCCCGGAGTAAATTTATATCGTTAAAATCGAAATTTTCGGTATGATCGAAGAGATCTTTCAGCCTTTTTGAATACTGAGGATTGGTCAGCAGACAACCGCTGCCCGGTGATGAAAATTCTGTCAGACCATACTCCTTGGCCAAAGTATATTGAATCTTTCGCGATCGACCTGAAATATCCCCCAATTCTTCACGATTTATAAGACCATTTTTTTCCGGATCAGTTATATCAAGAAGTTTGGCCGACAGTGGTCGCACCAATCTGCCATTGAGATTACTTTCCCGATCAATGACATTCAGGCTGTTTCGTAATTGAGATTTGGGACGTTGCCCGAGAACTTCACCGGTGATAATAAAATCGGCGTTTATCAATTCCATAAAAAGTTTGGCCTCGCGTAACATAAGGATGCGACAATCCACGCATGGATTCATATTTTTTCCGTAACCATGTTTAGGCGATTTGACGATGTCGATAAATTTATCACCCAGATGAACCAATTTGACGGTAATGCCGTACTTTTCGGCAAAGGGATATGGATTACTTCCGCAACTTGATTTATCCGAGATATCGCAACCGAAGTGTGTCAGAAAAGTAAGGGCTGTGATCTCGATGCGCTGCTTTTGAATCATCAGGATAGCCAGCGCCGAATCGAGACCTCCGGAAAACAACGCTACCGCGTGGCCGCGCACTTTTTTAATTTCATTAATCAATACCATATCTATCTTTTAATATAATTATAAACGGGGCGAAAATAGAAATATTTTGATGATTTGGCCAAAAATTAGTTGCCTAACAAAGAGTTCTTGACATTAGTCGTTAACCGCTCTACCATAGTCAAATAACAGGAGATTAGGAAGTTTATGGGTTTTATTCGACTAATGCTCAATCTGCTGAAACATGCTGCTTATGAATCCCAGAAACTCTTTTATTTCTCGCTGCGGATGATTGCGGCCTGTTTTGGTCGCCCCATTTATCTGGCCGAAACTGTCGAACAGATGTATTTGATTGGAGTGGGTTCGCTTTTTCTCGTGATTCTGACAGGGATATCAGCAGGACAGGGGATGGCGCTGGAGTTTTCCAATGAGTTGGCTGATTTTGGAAGTAAAAGTTATCTGGGTCGAGTGATGGTTCTGGCTATTGTGCGCGAACTGGGTCCGGTTCTGACTGGAATCATGGTAGCGGCCAGAGTTGCCGCCGGGATTACTGCCGAAATCGGTGCGATGAAATCGTCCAATCAGCTTGATGCCATGGTTGCCTTTGGGATAGATCCGTTGCGCAAACTGGCGGCGCCGAGATTAATTTCTTTGATTATCTTGGTTCCTGTCCTGACAATTATCAGCGATGTGATTGCCTTGGTCGGCGGCTGGATCATAGCAATATTTATTTCGCACATAACCTCAATTACCTACTGGACAGCTGTTAAAGAGAAACTTATTTTCGGTAATATATTTATCGGAGTCGTTAAACCATTTGTGTTTGCTTTTATAATCGGGTTTATCGCCTGCTATAAAGGATTTTCCTCCAAGGGCGGTACCAAAGGTGTCGGACGGGCGACAACCGAATCGGTTATGCTGACTTCGATAACAATTTTGCTTATGAACTTTATTATTACCAAATTCGTTTCCGGCTATCTTAAGGGATATTTATGATCGAATTTCGACATGTAAATTATTCGATAAGCGGAAGACCGATTTTAAAGGATGTTTCCTTTTTGGTTCCGGCCGGAGAATCAAGGGTGATTATGGGTCAATCCGGTTCAGGAAAGTCAACCATATTGCGTTTGATATTGGGATTGATATGTCCCGACAGCGGTGAAATAATTGTCGAAGATCAGAATATTTGCAATTTGAAAAGTAAACATCTAAATGAGATTCGTAAAAGAATAGGAATGGTTTTTCAGGATGGAGCGCTTTTTGATTCCCTGACGGTCGGTGAGAATGTCGGTTATTATCTGCTTGAAAATAGTAATCTCTCTATGGATGAGATCAGCGGCAGGGTCAGCGAAATGCTCGGATTTGTCGGATTATCCGATGAGATTATAGATAGATTACCGGATGAACTCTCGGGCGGTATGCAACGACGAGTCGCCATCGGTCGCGCCTTTTTATCGACCGATCCGAAAATAATGTTGTATGATGAACCGACAACCGGCCTTGACCCCCGGATGACTCAGAATGTGAGCGATCTGATAAATCGTTTATCGATTGAAAAAAAAGTGACTACCATTGTTGTTACGCATCAGATTGCCGATGCTTTTGTTGTTGCCAACAAGTTTATTATTATACAGGATGGTGAAGTGGTATTTGATGGCGACGTCAATCAATTACGGACATCGCAGGTCCCGGTTGTGGTCGATTTTTTAGAGCCTTTTCGGGACTCAATTGCCAATGTAAGAAATGCGGACTTTATTTAGTTTGAGGATATCATGAAAAGGACGGTCAAAGTCGGTTGGGGCAACCTTAAGGTCGGATTGCTTATAACATTAGCCATTGCCGCCCTCTTATGGGCATCTTTTGTTGGGGGTGGGACATCTATTTTTGAACCTAAGATCAATTATGAAGCCTATTTTACCAATATGCAGGGCTTGGTAACCGGTTCACCGGTTTGGATATCGGGCGTCGAAGTCGGCAATGTATATTCCATTAAATTTGTTAATTACGATTCGGCTCAACAGATCCTGGTCAAATTCAGGATATTAAATACTGTACAACATATGATTACGGCTGACGCGACCGCCCGGCTGGGAACGATTGGTTTGATTGGCGATAAGTATATTGAAATCGAACCCGGTTCTATGGACCAACCGATGCTGGCTGAAGGTTCGGTGATAAAAACGGTTCAGCCGGTCGATATCTCGGCCGCATTTACCGCCGGACAGAAGGCGATGATAAGTACCGAGGATCTGGCTAATAATCTTAATCAAATTATAACCCGTATCAAGGATGGTAAGGGTACAATCGGCAAAGCCTTTGTTTATGATACACTCTATAATGAAATAACGATTCTGGTGGCCAATCTGGCTCTGCTGGTCGGTGATATGCAGGTCAGTCATAAGAAAATTATCGGTTCGATTGAAAACATTTCGAATAATCTTGACGGTATTGCCGACAAGGTTAATGCCAATCAGGGCACTTTGGGACGAATTATTTCCGATCCCTCGCTTTGGAATCATCTTAATTCATCGACCGGCCGAATCGATTCAATTCTAGCCAGGATTAATCGAGGTGATGGTACCGCCGGGGCGATGGTCAATGATGACCGGTTATATGAAGACATACGGAATCTTATCGTCAGGGTGGATAATTTGGTGGCCGATATCGAAAAAAATCCACGTAAATATTTCAAGGTATCCGTCTTTTGAAAAACCGCAAAGACTGCGTTAAACGGTTTTTTCGTTGACATAAATCGCTTCCCCGCATATATTTATATATACAGACAAATCGGCTGGGTGGAAATATCCCGATAAAAATCGGTTGGGTGAAAGTCGGGTGATTCTTGGATATAAACAATTAATTGTTTTTATTAAACAATGTCCCGAAAAATAAATATTTAAAAAAATGCCTAATCAACGGAGGAGAAAATGAGTAATCAACAAAAGGCAATTTTTAAACTGGCTTTGCTGGTGATTGTGGCCGTATCGGTTTCTTTTGCGGATGTGCCACCACAGATTAACTATCAAGGACGCCTGAATGACAACGGAGGTAATCCGGTCGATACAATTGTCGATATGACATTTGTTATATATGATGACTCGACCGGCGGCAATTCCAAATGGTCGGAAACGCATGATTCGGTCATCGTTCTTGATGGCCTGTTCAATGTTGTTCTCGGTTCCATATCGGGAGGAGAAATTTCCGACACGGTTTTTTCCGGATCGGATAGGTTTTTGGGAATTCAGGTTGGAACCGATCCCGAATTATCGCCGCGAATGAGAATTGTCGCGGTCGGTTATGCGATGCGCGCCAAACAGGCCGATACTGCCCAATTCGCCATTTCAGGACCGGCGGCGGGTGGCGGCTGGACCGATGACGGAACCGAAATTCGATTAACAACACAGACCGACAATGTTGTTATTGGCGAAACGACACCTTTGACGGCCGGAACCAAGTTGGAAGTTCGCGGCTATGCCGGTGAGGATACGGCACTTTCCCGAATCTATTTTAATAACAGCAATCCGTTTCAGATGCACTACCCTGCCTTTGAACTGTATAATGCTGCCTATGATTATATTCCGCTAAAAATCAATGGCGCCGGTATTATATTACAGAGTATTAACAATAAGGGTGCCCGCGCGACAGAGATCGTCAATCAGATTAGCCCTGACACATCATATTTCAACGGTGGCCCGTTTGGTATTGGGACAAATTACCCGACCGGTCAACTTCATGTCAGTGGTTCCGATATTCAGCCTCTGGTCAAAATGGAGCAGTATGGTACCGGTCAAGGGCTTAAGGTTAACTCATCGGGCGGAGATGGTCTCTGGGTGGAGCAGGCCGGCAATCATGCTATATTGGTCACAAATGCCGAAGCCGATGGGATATTAATAGAACATGCCAACAATGATGGTGTCCGGGTTGAGGATGCCGGAGGGCATGCCGGATGGTTTGGGGGTAATGGATATTTCAGAGATAATCTCGGAATCGGAACCGAAGCACCTTCGGAAAAACTGGAGGTGGACGGTACAATTTATTCAAGCTCGGGTGGTTTCCGTTTTCCTGATGGTACTATTC
>CAZJLX010000221.1:0-4974 GCA_964546545.1 uncultured Ignavibacteriaceae bacterium
TCTCCGGTAATCTCAAGTCCGTCTTTTACCCGTCGGTCGAATTCAGCGAATTCTTCTACCGTCGTCACTTTTTGAAGTGATAACATACGGAGGCGATGGGTCACAGTCTCGAATTTCGATAATGGTTTTGCACCCACGCGCTGTGATGGTGAGTCTGGTTTGACTATTTCCGGATAATCCTTTTCAATCTGAAGCAGTCGATCGAAAAGCCGGTCATACTCAGCATCGGTTATTGTTGGATTATCAAGCGAATAATATTGGCGGTTATGATATGTTATATCGAAAACTAATGCTTCGTATTCTTTTTTAATTTTTTCCGGTATTGACATGATAACAATAAAATTTTATGACCCGCATAAGTCAACTAAATATAGGGCGCTTCTTTGAGACCGGTTGGCTCGGCATAAATATTTTGTGCAATTATGGCGCCGTTGTCTTCCTCGATATTGAGATACCCCTCGACTGTCAGATAGCGTCGGCTGCGAATCAGCTCATTGAAGCGGCCGTAAATATCCGGGAAGAGGACGACTTCAAAAGTATCTTCGAGGGCATCAAAGGTCAGAAAAACCATCGATTGGCCGTTCCTTGTTTTAATCCGTTTACGGTCGGCCAGCCAGCCAGTGACAGAAACCGAGGCACCGTCACCATTTTTATAAATTGCCCCCGGTTCAATTTTACGGTAATTGGCAAACAGTGAGAGTGGGTGAAACGAGGCCGAAAGCTCCAGCATCTCTTTTTCATATTTGAAGATTTCATACCGGCCTAAGGGGATCAGTTCCGGCATCTGTCTCATTCCAGGCGCCGCAATATTCCCGCCAAAAAGATCGTCAGCGTCCGTTCGGTTATTGACTCGGTTACCCCTCGATTTGCCGAGTAAACGGTATCTCCAGAGAAGTTTCGGGCGTGAACTTTCGATTGAATCGAAAAAACCGACTTTGATTAAGTTTTCCATTTCGCGTTCGGATATTTTTACTCTGGATAAAAAATCGTCCAGTGATGCGAAAGGCTGATATTTTTCAATTCGTCCCAGCGTCTCGAATGTCAAATCCCGAACCCGGCTGATACCGAGACGGATGGCTCCATCGCGCAGACTGTCGTCGATTTTGGAGCGGTTGATGTCGGGCGGTCGAACCGGGACGCCGATCCGCCGCGCCTCGGCGACATAAACCGCGGCCGGGTAATAACCGCCACCGTTACGCAGAACGGCAGTCATAAAAACAGAGGGATAATGGCTTTTGAAATAGGCTGACTGATAGGCCAGAAAACCGTATGTGGCGGCGTGGGCTTTGCAGAATCCAAATGATGCAAACTGCGCCAGTTGCGCATAAATATCCTGCGCTGTTTTGATATCGATTTGATTCTTTTTCGCGCCATCGAGGAATCTTTTTTTCAATTTTTCCTGATCGGTTTTTTTCCTCTTTTTTCCCTTTTTAGTGATAGCCCGCCGAAGCAGGTCCGAGGCGGGGAGATTAAACCCGCCAATTACCTGCGCCGCCAGAATTACCTGCTCCTGATAGATAAAAACGCCGAAGGTTTCTTTTAAAATTTGCGCCAGTTTTTGATGCGGGTATTTAATATTTTCTTTACCGTGAAAACGATCGAGAAAGATTTTTTTCATACCGGATTCGGAGGCGCCGGGACGGATCAATGATAAGGCCAGCGTAATATCGTTGAGGACTTTCGGTTTCAAATCCTTAAGCAAAGCGCGCAGGCCGGGTGATTCGATCTGGAAAGTCCCGATGGTTTTACCTGATTGTAAAAGGTCATACGTCCTTTTATCATTCTCCGGCATTATAAAAGCTTTGCCTGTTTGGTCGCTGACATATCGAAAACAGTCGGCGATCACGGCCAGTCCGCGTTGTCCGAGAATATCGATTTTTATCAGACCGATTTTTTCGGCCTGATACATGTCGCATTGGGTAATGACCAGACCTTTACCGGCCCGCTCCAGCGGTACGTAATCGGTAAGCGGTTCGGGGGTGATGACAATCCCTCCGGCATGAATCCCGAGATGCCGCGGCAGTCCGGCTATTGACCGAGCCGCCTTTAAGACCGGCGCAAAACGATCCTGCTCCGACAAATAACCGCCGCCGTCGGCCGGGAAATCATAACGGTCCAGCGGATGCCCCGACAGACGTTTGATATATTTATCGATCTCCTCAGGTGTATAGCCGAAAGCTTTGGCCGTTTCGCGAATGGCCAGTCGTGGCCGGAACCGGGTGTAGGAGGCCATCATGGCGACATGTTTGTCGCCATACCTATCATAAATAAAATCGAGAACATCGTCGCGCCGCCGCCAGTCGATATCGAGATCGATATCGGGACAATCGGTACGTGCCTCATTTAGGAAGCGTTCAAAGTAAAGATTTTCGCCGATCGGATCGACCTGAGTAATCCCGAGCGAGAAGGCGACCAACGAACCGGCCGCAGAGCCGCGCCCGACGGTGGCAATGCCCTGGTTATGACAGAAATCGATGATCTCGCCGACTATTAGAAAATAATCGACAAAACCGGTGCGGCGTATGACCGATAATTCATACTCCAAGCGGGCCTGATATTGCCCCGGGAAGTCGGGTCTTTTTAATAACAGCCCATTCAGACAGGCCTCTTTTAATTTTTCAAAACGGTCGCCGTCTATTTTTATTTGGGGCAGGATATTTTTATATTCGGGCATGTGCAGATTGCATTTTTCGATAATCTCACCGCTGTTTTTGGCCGCGCCCGGAAAATCATGAAAAAAGTTGTCGTACCAGGCTGGTGTCTTAAGGTAATCCTGCTCGGTCGCGCTTGTTTCATGCGGAAGATTCGCCAGCAGATGACCACCCTCGATAGCGCGTAATAAGCGATGTTGTGAATAATCTTCTTTATGCAAAAAGGCGATCGCGGGAGATAAAGCCGGTTTGATATTTATTGCCGTCGCAATCCGGTATAATTTCGTCGCCCGGTTAAGGCCGATCTGCATGTAGAGATCGTCGTCAAATATCTCACTTAGAGCCATTGCATTTCTGTCTTCTTTAATCAGACATATAAGATCTTTTCGATGCTCATGCAGATTGTCACTGTTCGGTTTATCCTGTAATTGATAATGCGTGATAAGTCGCGACAGATTTTTAAAGCCGCTATGATTCTTGCATAGCAGAATTATTGCCCCTAAGGCGGTATCAATTTCGGCTCCGATAATCGGTTTGAGACCCAACTCCAGGGCGGTATAATAAAAGTCATAACAACCATACAGATTATTGCGATCGACTTGAGCCAGCGCCCGATAGCCATATTCCGTCGCCGCCCGCGCCAGCTCTTCGGGGGACGTGATTCCGTACAGCAATGAAAAACTACTGTGACAGACCGGGAGTACGGAGTTCATATCCGGTATCACCTTTTTTATATCTTGAAGCGAGGGATAACGTGCGCCCGGTCATAATCGAAAAAAAACCGGTCCGGCGGCGGGTAGAGTCGAGAGTTTTAAGCAGTCGGCCGTTTTTTTCAATACGGTCATTTAAAAAAGTCTCGTTGTCGACGTACGTTTTTAATCCCGACAAAACAATCCCTATAAATCTGATACCCAGCCGACGAGTGTAAAATCGGCGAAACATCTTCTCCACCAGCGGGAAAATATAATTCTCATCATTCGATGAACCGGCGATACAACTCGAAACTTCGACCGACTGAAAATCGGCATAGCGGAATTTAATTTTAATATTGGCCGCTTTCCGGTCGATAGTCCTCAACTTAGCCGTCGCCCGTTCCAGGAGATAAGAATAATGAGACAGGAGTATATCATGCGAAGTAATATCATCGGCAAAACCGGTTTCACGACTAACCGAACGGATGACCCTGTAATCGCGAAAAGGCAGGCCATCCAATCCCCGGCTGTAGGCCGATATTTTCAGGCCGTTGATCCCGAAAATAGTCTTAAGATATTCCTCCGGCACCTGCGCCAACTGTCCCGCGGTACGGATACCCATCTCATGCAGTATATTTTCG
Source organism: uncultured Ignavibacteriaceae bacterium (assembly GCA_964546545.1). Taxonomy (GTDB): domain Bacteria; phylum Zixibacteria; class MSB-5A5; order GN15; family PGXB01; genus CAZJLX01. The sequence goes on from CAZJLX010000221.1 coordinate 3,985, forward strand.
GTGTGCGAACCAACGCCCGGCAGGCGACGAATCGGCAGATCGGCAAAAAATATTTTCAGATTTTTCGGGGTAACAACTGTGATACCCATCGGCTTTTTATGCTCCGAGGCTATTTTTGACGACACGCGGCTCGGTCCGAGTCCGATTGAGGTCGAGAGTGTCAGTTTATCCCAGACTTCCTGCTGAAGCTGTCGTGCTTTATATTCGCCGAGTGAGACATCATGGCCGATATCAAAGCAGGCTTCATCCTGCGAGATTTTCTGAATATCGGGTGAGTAATTATTTAGAATTTGATAAAATCTGTCGGAGTAATATTGGTACCGGTTAAAATCACCGCGAAGAAAAACTCCGTTGGGGATCAATTGCGCCGCCCGATAAAGTGTGGTTCCGGTGCGCACCCCCAGCCGCCGTGCCTCATAGCTGGGGCAGGCGACCACGCCGCGCTCATGTTTCAGGCCGCCGACCATCACCGGACGACCCATCAGAGTTGGGTTAATTGACTGTTCAACCGAGGCGAAGAAGGCATCGACATCAATGTATAAAAAGATTGGCATATTTTCTCCGCTATTAATAACGGAGAAAAAGCGGCGGAAGCCTATCACATCAATGTCACATATTTACAACGCGGTGGGCATCTGACAGATGCGGCGGTTTGGTACCAAAAATAGATTTGCGCCAGGCCGAAATCTCGCGGCCAGCCAGATCATCGATAATCTCAACAAGGCCGCCGTCATCGGCTTTCCGCACACCGAGGTCGCCGCCCGTCTTAAACGGGCCTGGGATGGCGAGAGTGCAAGGATGCGTGTGTACGACCAGGCACAGGCCTGCGCGAACGGGTTTCGCGAATACTGCCTGTCGCACAACCTGCTGGACTTTTCGCTGCAAATCGAGGTGTTCTTTGATCACGTCCTGGCTGAGCCGATGTGCCGGCGCTTTCTCCTGGACCGGTACCGGCACCTGATCGTGGACAATGTCGAGGAAGACACGCCC
>CAZJLX010000222.1:0-4971 GCA_964546545.1 uncultured Ignavibacteriaceae bacterium
TCAACGACCTGTACCTGCCTCACGGCCTTACCCTTGAAACGGTCGATCTGAACGGACTTCCTGGCATTAATATTTTTGATATAACCTATCTGATTGTCTATCTTTATAAAGGCGGGCCGGTCATAGACTGTAATTAATTCCCTTCGACCGCCGGATTTATCTTATTTTAAAACACTATTTATGACACTCATAAACCTGTAAAAAGGACTTGCGACGGCAAAGTTAAAATATATATTACCCTGAAATTTTATGCTTTGTAACATATTAAGGGTGTCAGATTTATGGCTCTAAATAGAATCGTTATTGTCGGTGCCGGGGTTATGGGCCAGGGCATTGCGGAGGCAATCGCAACCACCGGAACCGATGTGATCCTGCTCGATCGTACGGCCAAACTGGCCGAAATCGGTATCGCCAGAATCGGCGAAAACATGGATCACGAAATCGAAAAATGGGGGTTGACGAAATCGGATAAAAAGGCCATTTTATCCCGAATAACTCCCTCAACCGATCTGCAAGTGGCCAAAGAAGCCGGTCTGGTCATCGAGGCCATTCCCGAAAAATTGCGTCAGAAACGTGAGCTGTTTCAGCGACTTGATGACCTTTGCCAGGAAGAAACCATCTTCATTACCAATGCGGCAACGATCTCAATTACCGAGATAGCCAATGTGACTAATCGTGAAGATCGCATTATCGGGATGCACTTTTTGCACCCGGTTCCAAAAATTCCTCTGGTCGAAATCATCCGCGGATTGAAAACATCAAATGAAACCTATGAAAGAGCGCGCGAATTTGCCGATCTGATGGGCAAAACGCCGGTGCAGGTCTATGAATACCCCGGCTATATTACCACCCGCGTCATCGTTCCGTTGTTAAACGAGGCGATACACGTTCTGATGGAAGGCGTCGCCTCGGCCGAACATATTGACACCGCTATGAAACTTGGTTACGGGTTTAATCTGGGACCGCTGGCTCTGGCCGATCAAATGGGGCTTGACGTTGTTATGTCCTGGATGGAAAATCTTCTGGTCGAACTTTCGGAACATAAGTACAACCCCTGCCCCCTTCTTAGGAAGATGGTCCGAGCCGGACACCTCGGAGTCAAAACGAGAGAGGGCTTTTTTAAATATGACGACGAAGGAAATCGTTTAAAGGGCGACTTGTCATTCACCGAAAAAAGGCGGGCAGACTGATGAATATCCTTGTTATAAATTGCGGTTCATCCTCGGTAAAATATCAACTTATCGATTTGGATAAAGAAAAACCGCTTGCCAAAGGTATCGTCTCGCGAATTGGCATGTCCGGCGCGGTCCTGTCTCATAAACCATTTGATCGCGAAGAAGTCAAAAAAACCGGCGAAATTCTCGATCATATTATAGCCATTCAGTACGTCATTGATATTCTACTTTCACCAGAGCATGGCGTTATTAAAGATAAATCGGAGATTCATGCGGTTGGCCATCGGGTGGTTCATGGCGGGGAAGAATTTACCGAATCGGTTTTAATCAATGATGAAGTAATGGCTCAAATACGAAAGCTTATAGACCTTGCTCCGCTTCATAACCCACACAATTTAAGCGGCATCAAGGCCTGCATGAAAAACCTTCCCGATGTTCCCCAGGCGGCCGTGTTTGATACCGCTTTTCACCATCGCATGCCCCCGCCGGCATATATTTACGGTATCCCATACATCATGTACAAAAAGTACAGTATCCGGCGGTATGGTTTTCATGGCCCGTCGCACCAATATGTCGCGCAACGGGCACTCGACATTTTAAAAAAGCCCGCCGAAGATTTAAAAATAATAACCTGCCACCTTGGAAATGGGGCTTCTATTTCGGCTGTTAAGGGCGGCGTCTCGGTCGATACCTCAATGGGTTTCACTCCTCTTGAGGGTCTGCTGATGGGTACCCGATCCGGGGATCTTGATCCCTGCGTAATATTGCATATCATGGGTCGTGAGGAGTTAAGCCTGCATGAGGCTAATGCGCTTTTAAACAAACATTCCGGTTTAAGCGGCGTTTCGGGATTGTCCTCCGATGTCCGTGAAATTATCGAAGCCAGCGATAAGGGACACGAAAATTCACGGCTCGCATTGGATATCTACTGTTATCGCCTTAAAAAATATATTGGAGCATACGCCGCCGCTATGGGCGGTCTGGATGCAATTGTCTTCACCGCCGGAGTCGGCGAAAATTCCGCTGTCGTCCGGGAAAAAACCTGCGACGGATTAAAATTCCTCGGTGTCGAAATCGACAAACAAAAAAATGAAAACCGGTCTGACGGTGACAGAGAAATATCAAACGACCAGTCAAAAGTAAAAATATTCGTTATTCCAACCAATGAGGAGCTGGTCATTGCGCGGGATACGAAAAACCTGATTTCTGAAAGACAAAATATCGGAACGATATAGATTCAGGAGGAGTGTTGAACAAGATTATCGACAAGCAGGAACTCTGTGAAAAAGTTTATCAATTCCGAATAGAGACCCCCAGACTGGTCAAAAAGGCCAGGGCGGGACAATTCGTAATTCTCAGGCAAAACGACCGAGGCGAACGGGTCCCGATGTCGATTGGCGGACTGGATAAAGAAAATGGTATACTGACGGTGGTCATACAGGAAGTCGGAAAAACCTCCGCCTCTATGAATCGCATGAAAGTCGGCGACTTTTTCGCCGACGTGGTCGGTCCGCTGGGTATCCCCTCGCATATCGAAAAATTCGGAAATTGTATTTGTATCGGCGGCGGCGTCGGTATCCCGCCGATCTATCCGATCGCCCAGGCGCTTAAAGAGGCCGGCAACAATGTTACGACCATTATTGGCGCTCGCTCCAAAAATTTGCTCATCTACGAACAGGAACTGGGTGGAGCTTCTAATCGACTTCTTATCTCGACCGATGACGGCTCGTACGGTACTCACGGTTTTGTGACTACGATACTTCAAAAACTTATCGACGATGGCGAAAAGATCGATATGATTATCTCTATCGGCCCGGTACCGATGATGAAAGCGGTTGTTAATACCACTCGCGAACCGAAGATAAAAACCTATGTCTCGCTAAATCCGATTATGGTGGACGGAACCGGTATGTGCGGCGCCTGCCGCGTAACAGTCGGCGGAAAAACCCGCTTTGCCTGTGTCGACGGCCCCGATTTTGACGGTCATGAGGTCGATTTCGAAGAGATGACTAAAAGACTCAAAATGTATAACCAATATGAAAAAGAGGCTTATCATAAATTCCTCGAAGATGATAAGTGCAATCTGAAAAGACAGGTCGATAATTTAAATAAATAACATCGGAAGCACTAAAATGACTGAAGATAAAAAAGAGCCCCTGCCAAAAAAAGAACGAATGAAGATTCCGCGGCAGCCTATGCCGGCCCAGAAACCGGAGGAGCGTGTCAGGAATTTCAATGAAGTACCGTACGGTTTGACACCGGAGATGGCCATAAAAGAGGCCCAGCGCTGTCTCGACTGCAAAAAGCCACTCTGTATTGCCGGCTGTCCGGTTGAAGTCGATATTCCCGGTTTTATAAACCTTATAATCAAAGGCGACTTTGCCGGTGCGGCGAGAAAGATTAAGGAAACCAACGCCTTGCCGGCTATCTGCGGGCGGGTTTGCCCCCAGGAAGATCAGTGTGAAAAAGTCTGTGTCCTCACCAAAAAATATACTCCGGTTGCGGTCGGCAACCTGGAACGTTTTGTCGCCGATTATGAACGGGATAATAATCTGGTCGAAGTCCCCAAGCTCCCCCCCTCGACCGGCAAAAATGTGGCCGTGGTCGGCGGTGGTCCGGCCGGTTTGACAGTCGCCGCTGATCTCTCTTTGATGGGTCATAAGGTCGTTATCTTTGAGGCGCTACATAAGGCGGGTGGCGTGTTGGTTTACGGCATCCCCGAATTTCGCCTGCCTAAATCTATCGTCGCCTCCGAAGTCGATTATTTAAAAAAACTGGGCGTCGAAGTCAACACCAGTTATGTCATAGGGAAACTTGACACGGTCGATGAATTGCTTGATGAGATGGGTTTTGATGCCGTCTTTATCGGAACCGGCGCCGGTCTGCCGAACTTCATGCGCATTGAGGGCGAAAATCTTAACGGCATCTATTCGGCAAATGAATTTCTAACCCGCTCTAATCTGATGGCGGCTTATAATTTTCCGGAGATGGATACGCCGATTTTCGTCGGCAAAAATGTCGCCGTGCTCGGCGGCGGGAATACGGCGATGGATTCGGTGCGAACCTCGCTTCGACTCGGTGCGGAAAACGCATATATTATATATCGCCGGAGCCGCAACGAAATGCCGGCTCGTATCGATGAAATTCATCATGCCGAAGAGGAAGGAGTACAGTTCAATTTCCTCACCTCGCCGATTAAGTACAACGGAGACGATAACGGCTGGGTGAAATCGATGGAATGTGTCAAGTTCGAACTGGGCGAGCCGGATGCCTCGGGGCGTCGTCGACCGGTACAGATCGAGGGTTCCAATTTTACGATCCCAATCGATACGGTCGTGGTCGCTATCGGTAACTCCTCCAATCCTCTTATTCCCCAAACGACGCCCGGTCTTAAAACCAACAAGTGGGGCAATATCGAGGTCGACGAAAAGATTATGATGTCTTCCCGTCCCGGAATTTTTGCCGGTGGTGACATCGTCACCGGCGGTGCGACGGTTATCCTCGCGGCCGGGGCCGGCAAAGTCGCCGCTCGTGCCATCCATAAGTACGTCATGGGTCTCCCCTTCGATGAAGGCGAGGAGAAGGGCGAAGAAAAAACCGAGAAGAACAAAGTCGGTTGATATAATAAATATATAGGTATGTTGTGGCAGGTCTTGATTTTGATTTATCAATATTGTGACCTGCCATTTTTTCTATCAGGTCACACCCTCGCCTTCGTCTCGGCCAAGACCTGACAGAACCGAAATCCCGTCTATCATACGATATATCATTCACTTACAGCAAAACGGGTTTGTTT
>CAZJLX010000223.1:0-4963 GCA_964546545.1 uncultured Ignavibacteriaceae bacterium
TCACGCCGCACAGGAAAGCATCACAATCACCCTTTTCAAGCATCATCAGACCGTAATGCGTCCGGTCATGCATAAGTTGGTATGCCTTTTCTCTGGTAATTCCCTGGCGACATCGTTTCTCAAAAAAGCGTTCGGCATATTCCGAAAGCTTATCCGAATGCACCGGATCAATAATTTTAAAATCTACGGCATTGATGTCCAGGTCTTTGGCAATTTTGTTAATTTTATCGGCCTGACCGAGCAGGATCGGTTCGGCGATACCACTATTTTTGACAATATGAGCCGAGCGTAAGACTCGCCTGGAATCTCCCTCGGGGAACACTACCGTTTTGGGATTACGTCGTGCCTTACTGGTAATGACCGACATAATTATCCGGCCCTTGCCGATCCGTTTCTCAAGTTGATATCGATAATCTTCGAGATCAATCTGACGTTGTGCCACGCCCGATTTCATAGCCGCCTCGGCAACGGCGGATGATTCCCACATCAAGACACGCGGATCAAAAGGTTTGGGAATAATATATTCTTTACCGAATTTGAAATGTTCAACCCCATAGGCGCGGGCGACCTCATCGGGAACATCTTCTTTAGCCAGTCGGGCCAATGATCGCACGGCTGCTATTTTCATCTCATCATTAATCGCCGTCGCCTGGACATCGAGCGCACCGCGAAAGATAAACGGAAAACCGAGCACATTATTGACCTGATTCGGATAATCGGATCGCCCGGTCGCCATGATAATATCTTTTCTGGCAGCGACGGCATCGGGATAAGTTATTTCCGGATCAGGATTGGCCATTGCCAGAATAATCGGATCGCGATTCATCGACTTGACCATCTTCTGTGTCACCGTATCAGCCACCGACACACCGACAAAGACATCGGCACCTTCCATCGCCTCTTCCAAGGTATGCCGGTCAGTCTGACGGACAAACTCGGCCTTGTATTTATTAAACTGATCGCCTCGCTCCTCATATAGAACACCTTTAGAATCAATCATCAGAATATTCTCATGCTTGACTCCCAACTTACAGTACAATTTGGCGCAGGCGATTCCGGCCGCACCGGCCCCGGAATAAACAACCTTTATTTTTTCAATATCCTTGTCTACCAACTCAAGCGCATTTAATAAGGCGGCGGCGGAAATAATCGCTGTCCCATGTTGATCATCATGAAAAACCGGAATCTTCATCGTTTCTTTAAGAGTCTCTTCGATATAAAAACATTCCGGTCCCTTGATATCTTCAAGGTTTATACCGCCGAAAGTCGGCTCCAGCAATTGACAGCATTTTATAATTTCATCCGGGTCCTGTGTGTCCAGTTCGATATCAAAAACATCAACATCGGCGAATCTTTTAAAAAGAACCCCTTTGCCCTCCATAACCGGCTTGCCGGCCGCGGGCCCGATATTTCCCAGTCCCAGGACTGCTGTTCCATTGGTCACCACCGCCACCAGGTTGCCTTTGGCGGTATATTTATAGACATCGGCCGGATTTTTATAAATCTCCCGACAGGGTTCGGCCACTCCGGGCGTATAAGCCAAAGAAAGGTCCAATTGAGTTATACATGGTTTGGTCGGATTAATCTCCACCTTACCCGGTTTGCCCAAAGAATGATAATCAAGGGCCTGTTTTTTGGTAATCATTTTATAATACTCCTAATATTTTTATGCACGCCATAATTGGACAGGGAGATATAAATACCCTGATATAATTAGTCAAGTATTTTTGGTAAAAAATCGACCAAAAATCAAACGGTTTGTTTTGATTCGGCAACCTTTTTAAAAACTCATCGTAAATATATATAAATAACTTAGGATGAGGTAAAAACAGGGAGATATTGACGATGATTAACTTTAAAAAAATATCATATTGTTTCACCGCGGCTATATTAACCATTTTTCTGATATTTTCAATGGCCCGGGCTGATCAGGAACGAGTGATAGAAAAATCTTTTGAAGCCGCACCCGGCGGATTATTGACTATTGATTCCGATCGCGGCTCGGTGATGATAATCGGCGGAGAAGATAATAGAATAGGGGTGGAAATCTACCTTAAAGTTAAGCAGAGTAATAGCGAAAAGGCCGAACAAATATTCGATGATTTCCAAATTGAATTCGAACAGGATAAAAATGATTTAACCATTTATGCGGAGTACATGGGAAAAAACAAAAGCTGGTGGGGAAATAATGACAGAAATCGTCTTAAGGTCGAATACTATATCTCTATTCCGAAACAGTTTGATATTGATATCAAAACCGGCGGAGGAAGTATTACAGTTGAAGAAATGAATGGTAATGCTGATATCTCTACTTCCGGTGGCAGCCTGAACCTTAAAAAGGTAATAGGTGATATACGGGGTCGAACCTCGGGCGGAAGCATAAATCTCAAGGATTGTGATGGCTTCGTGGATGTTAAAACGTCCGGAGGAAGCATAAATATTAACCGCATCAAAGGCGAAATTAATGCCAGAACCTCCGGCGGGAGCATCAATGTCGAGGAGATTCTGGGTTCAATTGATGCCGCCACTTCGGGCGGCTCCGTTTCGGCGCGGATTACCGGACAGCCGAAAGAAGACTGTCGCCTGACTACTTCCGGCGGATCAGTCAACGTCTATCTGGATAAAAACGTCAACCTGTATGTCGATGCCAAAACCAGCGCCGGTTATGTCGATACGGATTTCCCGGTAACGGTCAAGGGAAAACTCAAAAAATCAAAATTGCAGGGTGATATAAACAATGGTGGCCCGGAACTGTATTTACGCACTTCCGGAGGTAATATAAATATAAATGAGATTTAACAGGATAAACATCCTCCTTATTTGGAATTTAAAGCCATATTAAGTGTACTGATAAGTCACACCTCCAGCTTAAGCCCGGTCAGGAAATCACCGGGCTTTTTATATATAAACCCGAATATAATATCAATATATGCAGACATTATATATCCTGTTAAGCCGATAATTTTTAATTAATTGTATCCTTAATTGACCGATAAACGGATTGAGATAATATGCCAGTTGCATCGAATAAAAAGACAGAGATCAGCGAATATTTACCAATATATTTGGAGTCGTTGATAATTGATACGGTCCTGGATTTTGATCTGTATATCAGGAAAGACAGAGATTATATCCTGTTCCGTGCCTCCGCTTTGTCATTCAGCGAAAAGAATAAAAATGCTCTTCTGGAGAATAGAATTGACCGCTTATATATTCCGGCTGAAAATCAGATAGAATATCAAAAATATATTGAGAACAACATCATCCGAATTATCGACGATGATAACATTGATAGTATAGCCAAAGCCGGCATCGTCTATGACTGCGCCAAGCTGCTTGTCAATGATGTCTTTAAAAAACCGACACTGGGTAAAAATATCAAACGCTGTAAATCAATGGTTGAGTCGACTGTTTCATTAATCCTGGATAAACAGGATAATTTTTATAATCTTCTGAAGATGATGTCATTTGACTACCGGACTTATACACATTCGGTAAATGTCTGTACTTTTGCCCTGGCACTGGCTCGCTTTATCGGGATTAAAGATGAAGAACAGCTTAATCTGCTCGGCAATGGTGCCTTGTTGCATGATATCGGAAAAACCAAAGTTCCCGACAGTATCTTAAATAAACGCGGACCGCTTGATCCGTCGGAGATGGAAATCATTAGAAATCACCCCCGGTGGGGTATTGACATAATAAACATAACGAATTTGATATCGCATGAGTCGCATTACCCGATATTGCAGCATCATGAACGGATGAATAAGACGGGCTATCCCAATTCGATCGGTAATGGTGATATCCACCTGTTCAGTCGGATTACCGCTATCGCCGATGTTTTCGATGCTATGACTACCGAACGCGTCTATCGGTCGGCGATCGAAACCTTCCCCGCCCTTATGATTATGTACGGCGAAAAAGACGGCTTCGATCAGGAGCTTTTGGAAAATTTCACCAAACTTCTCGGCCCGGCCAATATGATCGAGTAAATCAATCTCCAATACAGGCTGCGACTACCGTAACGGCGGGCCGCAACTGCCAAGCCAGCCAGTACATGTTCCGGGTAACGAACCACCTTTGTATAAATAACCTATCAAATAAGTTACATCAAAGATGTTACAGGTACAATCCCTGTTGGGATCCCCGGAGCATAGTGCATACGGGGTCGGTGCCGGGCCGCTCTTATATAGATAACTGATAGTGTATGTTATATCAAAAATATTAATTGTCGCATCGGCATTAACATTACCGGGCTCACAATCGCAGGGTCCACCGCCTCCGCTAAATTCCTGCCAGTAACCATGCTCGACCGAAAAATTGGTCGAAAGCCCGGTTCCGACGGCCGTTTGCCCGGTCGTACCACTTAATTGAAAGTTGGTTGATGTACTTCCCTGGTTTCCACCGGAAGATATGATCTGCCAATTTATCTCCTCCCCCGCTCTGGATTCGGCCAAGACTGAGGAATAAATCGCCGGCAGGATATACCCCGATAAAAGAAATAATATAATAATTTTCTTACACATGATTATAACCTCAACCTATGATCCACCAATTTGCACCATCACTGACAATGGTAATGAACTGATACCCGGCGAGAGTATATGGTAATGCATTATCATCCAGAGTTTCACCGGCGAATGGATGAACATCGATGGTGTAACCACCGCGCCTGTTTTTAATGGTATAAATTCTTCCTGTGAGTACAACAGACGAAGGTAAATGGACATTCATTTTCGTCATACCATTACCTATAACTATACAGTCATTTTCGGTTATGGTATAATCCCCGACGATGATTATCACTGATTTGGCTATTGATCCCTCGATTTGTAAGTCCGAATGAGGCGTTTCATGTCCGATACCAATCTTGCCATCACTGGATTCAGATAGGGATGAATTACCAAGAGAGGAGGATGACGTGAACTTCGGTAAATGATTAAGCTGAACACTGCCATCAACA
>CAZJLX010000224.1:0-4956 GCA_964546545.1 uncultured Ignavibacteriaceae bacterium
CCAGCGCCATTAACTCACGGATAAGACCTTTTTTTGAGCCGACAAGACCGGCCGCAATCAGCAAGACCAATAGAACCACATCAATCCAATTCATAGCCAAAGCTCCCCTCTTTTGACTCCATTACCAGGAATGTTTTTTATTTATTGGTTTTTGCCCGACAATATTTCAGCTGCCAGACGATTAACTAATTTGCCGTCAGCCTTACCCCTCACTTTAGCCATTATATCTTTCATCACCAGACCAAGTTTGTCCGGCGAATCGGCACCGGTCATCCTGATTGACTCACTGATCATGTCTCGAAGTTTGTCTTCAGATAGTTGCTCAGGAAGGTAATCAAGCAAAATTTCAAGTTCAGATGATTCTTTCCGGACCAGATCGTCTCTGTTACCGGCCTTGAATTGCTCGATAGAATCACGCCTTTTTTTGGCAGCACCATTGATAACCGCGAGAATGTCTTCTTCTTTTAAATCCTCGCCTATATCAATTTCCTTATACTTGATATCAGATTTTAAGCCGCGAAGGACGGACAATTTTAATTTATCGCCCGCCTTCAATGCAACTATTAACTCGTTATTTATTTTCTCAACGAGAGACATCTTTCTAATTATTTTCCGCCTGAATTTTGCGCATTTTACGACGCGCCGCGTTCAGCTTACGTTTCCGCCGCTCGGACGGTTTTTCGAAATGCTGATGCTTCTTTATGTCCGAGAGTATTCCAGTCTTCTCACAGAACTTGTTGAAGCGACGCAGGGCTCTTTCGAAAGATTCGTCATCACGAACCCTGACACCGGTCATTAACATCCCCCCCTTCGGCCATTTTTAAAATTGTATTTCATAGCAACTTATTATAAAACATATACTTATTTTGTCAACTAAATAATTTTCGGTCGATTTTGCCAGCTACTTAACAATCCGCTCAATATACTCCACCTCGACCCCCGGGGCATTTGACATAAAATGAAAATGAAGGTGGTCCACGATTTGTCCGGCCAACGCGCCATTGTTTAAAATCAGCCGAAAATTATCTTCAATTCTTAGCCTGCGAGCGATAATTTTGGCGGTTTCGACCGATTTTATGATAAGTCTTTCGGGGAGTTCCACCAGCCGTTCAAAGTGCTCTTTGGGGACAATCAGGAGATGTATTTTGGCTCTTGGGATGATGTCGGCAAAGACTATTATTGAATCATCCTCAAGATATATTTTGGATGGCGATTCTTTGTTTATTATTCGGCAAAAAATACAACTCATAAAATAATATAACTCTTTTTTCGCCACCGTTCAAGCTGTTTAACCCTATGTACTGGCATATAATAGCCCTTTTATCTCTTCAGAATCATAGCAAAATGACGATATATTAAGAAGCAAACCATAACTACGAGTCAGAGGTGAGATGCTTGCTATAGCAGGATTGGTCGTTGTCGCCATTTCTATCATAGGTGGTTACCTGATGGAAGATGGGCACATTCTGGTGCTCTATCAGCCGGCCGAATTTTTAATCATTGGCGGGGCCGCACTCGGCTCACTTTTAGCCGGGACCCCTCCGAAAGTGATGAAAGATATCATAAGTCAGCTTCTCGGCCTTCTCGGCTCGGGACCGACGCGCAAAATCTATACGGAACTCCTGGTTATGATGTATGAATTATTCAATGTCGCGCGTAAGGATGGCCTGGTTGGTTTGGAATCACATGTCGAACATCCCGAAGAAAGTTCCGTTCTCAGCAAATATCCGTTTTTTATGAAAAATGCACATGCTCTTCATTTTCTGTCCGATACGATGCGGTTGATTATTATGGGGGGCGTCCCGGAACATGATCTGGAAGCTATGATGGATGCCGATCTGGAAACTCATCACGAGGAAAATCTTCAGCCGTCATCTCAACTGGCACGAATCGGCGATGCACTCCCCGGTTTGGGTATTGTTGCGGCAGTTCTGGGCGTAGTTATAACTATGGGTGCCATCGGCGGTCCGGCCGAAGAGATCGGACATAAAGTCGGTGCCGCTTTAATTGGGACTTTTCTCGGTATTTTATTGTCATATGGTTTTGTTCAACCGCTGTCGACCAATCTGGCGACCACTGCCGAAACCAGCGGAAAATATTACGTCTGCCTTAAGCAGGGACTTCTCGCTTTTCATAAAGGATTTGCCGCTTCTATCGCCATTGAATTTGCCCGCCGGGTAATCCCCAGCGATGTGCGACCGACTTTTGAGGAAGCCGAGGAAGCCTGTCGTAACGCTAAAGCGGGGAAGTAGCAGGTAATTAGCCGATGTCGGATGACAGTAAAAATAAACAGCCAATTATAATCGTTAAGAAAAAATCGGGTCATGGCGGCCATCATGGCGGAGCCTGGAAGGTAGCTTATGCCGATTTTGTAACTGCCATGATGGCCTTTTTTCTTGTTATGTGGCTGGTCAGTCAGGACGAACCGGTCAAACAGGCAGTCCAGAATTATTTTCAGGATCCGGCCGGCTTTATGAAGGGTAAGGGCCAGGGAGTAATGAAAAACGGCAAATCGCCGGTGGACAGCCCCTCCAAAGGTGTCAAAGATGTCTCTTCGATTTTAGAACGTGAACGGAAGATACTAGTCAGTATGAGCCAGAAAATTCAGGAATCTCTTGAGGAGATGCCTGAATTAAAGGGTCTGATGGATTATGTCGAAATTGAAATAACTCAAGAAGGTTTACGCATTCAATTAATCGACGGTAGTAATGATGAGGAATCAAACTTTTTTGATCTGGGTTCAGCCAAGTTAAAACCACGTTCCAGCCTGCTTCTGACGGCTGTTGCCAAAGAACTGGGAAATGTACCCAACCTGGTTGTCATCGAGGGACATACCGACAGTAAGCCCTTTTCCGGTCGCAATGATTATTCCAACTGGGAACTTTCAGCCGACCGGGCCAACAGCGCCCGCAAGCTGATGGAATCGGCCGGACTTCGTGCCGGACAGGTGGTTGAGGTTCGCGGCTATGCCGATCGTCTGCCCCGTTTGACCGATAATCCGCACGATCCCCGCAATCGACGAGTGGCTATAATTGCCCTTAATGATAAAGCGGCCGAACGATTCAGGATTATTTAATTAATTATTTCACTTTTATTTCTATCACTTTCCCGCCCGATTGTATTGATACCAGCAATATCGCTTGATTCTGTGGCCTGAAAGTGTTAAAATGTCTTATTAAAGTGTATTAAAAATAATCCGGAGGATGCCATGTCCGGCCATTCAAAATGGGCTACTATAAAACGCAAAAAAGGTAAAGCCGATGCCGAACGGGGTCGAACCTTTACCAAACTGATTAAAGAAATCACGGTCGCCGCCCGTGCCGGCGGCGGTGATCAGGATGCCAATCCTAGATTACGAACGGCCGTTTCCATTGCCAAAGCGTCCAATATGCCGCAGGATAATATTAAAAAGGCAATTCAAAAAGGCACCGGCGAATTACCTGGTGTGACCTATGATGAAGTTACCTATGAAGGTTATGGAACAGGCGGCGTCGCTGTTTATCTGGCGGCTATGACCGACAACAAAAACAGAACGGTTGCGGAGATTCGACATCTATTCACGAAATACAACGGTAACCTTGGCGAGAATGGCTGCGTCGCATGGATGTTTGACAAACAGGGGGTTATAAATATCGAGACTTCGGTTTGTGATGAAGAAACCTTGATGGAAATCGTCATTGAAGCCGGGGCCATCGATATGAGCGTTCAGGGCGATGTTTATGAAGTTATCGTGTCCCCGGCTGATCTTGAAACTGTTCGGGCCGCTATTGAGGCTAAATCGATTCCAATAGCATCGGCGGAAGTGACTATGATTCCCCAAAATACGATCAAGCTGAATGAAAAGCAGGCGGAAACCATGCTCAAATTGTATGAGGCGTTAGAAGATCATGACGATGTCCAGAATGTTTACGCCAATTTTGATATCGATGATGAAATATTAAATAAGCTGGCCGGGCAAGCCGATTGAACAAGCCGATAGTTATTGTCGGTGTTGATCCCGGATTGCATATCACTGGTTATGGCGTTTTAAAATCGATCGGCCATGACAGCCGGGTGCTTGAAGCGGGGATAATTAAGACCGATAAAAAAGGTCTGTTTGAGAATAAATTAAAGGAGATTTTTGAGGAAACCGGGAAAATAATCGAACAGTATCAACCCGATTACATTGCCGTGGAAGAATTATATTCACATTATTCGCATCCGAAAACGGCAATTATTATGGGGCATGCGCGCGGCATAATATTTCTTCAGGCGTCCAGGCATAATATACCGGTTAATTCATACGCTTCAACCCGGATAAAAAAATCCTTAACCGGTAATGGCCGGGCAAGTAAAAGTCAAATGCAAAAAATGATAAAAGTGGCGCTTAAGCTAAGTGAGGATATTTTCTCGCCGGATACGGCTGACGCGCTGGCGGCGGCGCTCTGTCATCATAATACACTGATGGGTAGTTAAATGATTTCACAGATAACGGGCAAGATAAGTCACTTAAGTGAAGAGACAGTGACTCTGGAATTGAGCGGAATACATTATGAACTGATGATTCCGTCCGGGCTGTACGATTATCTGAAAAAGATACGGGACGAAAGCAGCGAAATAAGTCTGTACACGATTAACTACATCGAGGCGGGCGATAAAAAGAGTAATCATTATCCGCGTCTGATAGGTTTTACCAATCAGGTCGATAAAGAATTTTTCCAGCTTTTTACGACCGTTTCCGGAATGGGTTTTAAAAAAGGCCTCAAATCCTTGACCCTGCCGATTCGTGAAATCGCCACTGCTATTGAGACCAAAGATCCGGCCTTATTGGTTCGACTTCCCGGAATTGGCCGGAGACTGGCTGAAAAAGTGATCGCCGAATTAAACGGCAAGATGGCGCGATTTGCACTGTCAAAAGCAGAGCAACCGCTGACCTCGGTCCGTCGTGAGAAAGAGGATACTTTCGATGAAGCGGTC
>CAZJLX010000225.1:0-4950 GCA_964546545.1 uncultured Ignavibacteriaceae bacterium
ATCCGGGACGGTAAAGGCATTATCCCGGATGGTGAATATGTTGTCCAGCACGGAGATGAGTTATTCGGAATTTTCCCCCGTTCATCGCTTGAGGGCTATTTAAGCTTCTTTAATCGTTCGGCGAAGGATGTCGATAATGTCATTATTTCCGGCGATAGTCGGACCGCTGTACAACTGGCCGATGCTCTTCAGCAAATAGTCGACAAGGTTATTCTAATAGATCCCGACGCGAAACATGCGGCTTATGCGGCCGATATTCTCAATAATGTCGAAATAATCAACGGCGAAGCGACTGATTCCTCTATTTTACGGGAAGTATATGTCCGTAATGCCAAGTTCTTTATTGCGGCGGCCAATGAGCCAGAATACAATGTTATGTCGGCACTTCTTGCCCGTTCTGAGGGTGCCCGCGAAGTTATTGCTGTTGTATCTGATATCAGGCATGAGCGGTTGTTCAGTTCGCTCGGTATCGACCATGTGATCCACCCCCGTTTGGCCATCGCCCGCGAAATCCTTGAGGCCATTACCAGCGGCCAGATAGGAAGGATAGCCAGGATTCGCGATTCTGAAATTGAAGCGATTCGAATAACTGCGGCTGAAAACAGCCCGATTACCGGCAAGCCGCTTCAACATGTGCGCAGTAAAATTCAGAAAGGTTCGATAATCAGTGCCGTTTTACGCGATAGTAAAATGATTATTCCGGACGGCGGCACGGTTATTCAACCCGGAGATCAGATGATCGTGATTACTTACGCAAAAAATGTCTCCCGGGTACGCAAACTGTTTAAATCACGCTGAGGATAGATTTTCCGATGAATAAAAAAACCGTTTTTTATGTCACCGGCCGGTTGATGATAATTATGGCGGCGATCATGCTGGTACCGCTGGCCATTTCATTTTATTACAATTTCCCGAATAGTTTTTCAGAAATATTGGCCGACGCGGAGAAATTAGGGCTTATTATTGCTATAATTCTCTCGGCTTTATCCGGCTTTTTGACCACGACAATTTTTCGTTCGGATAAAGAACTGGAGGGAATCAAAGAAGGTTTTGCTATTGTCACGCTCGGCTGGGTTTCTCTTGCCTTTTGGGGAGCAATTCCATTTTTTGTTTATTTTTTAAAAACGACGGCGGATTATTCGGCGGTCAATTTACTTCTGGCCTTTACCGACGCCTATTTCGAAATATCCAGCGGATTTACCACAACCGGAGCGACTATCCTGACCGATATTGAGATTATCCCGCACGGTCTGCTTTTCTGGCGCTCATTGACTCACTGGCTGGGCGGAATGGGTATTATCACGCTGGCGATTGCCATTTTTCCGGCCATGGGTGTCTCAGGTTATCATATGTTTCGCGGCGAGGTGCCCGGTCCGACGACCGAACGAATCCAACCGCGGTTGGGGCAAACGGCGGCGATTCTCTGGGGCGTTTATGCCCTGCTCTCATTGATTGAAGTTGTTCTGCTGATGTTCGGCGGGATGGACTGGTTTGATTCACTCTGTCATACGTTCGGCACGATGGCAACCGGCGGTTTTTCGACCAAAAACGCTTCAGTGGGTTTTTACAACAGCAATTATGTTGATTGGGTGATTACGATATTTATGTTTTTGGCCGGGATTAATTTCCTGATTCATTATAAAGTCTTAAGAGGCAATTTCACTGATATTTATAATGATAAAGAACTGCATTTTTACATCGGGACAATTGTTGTCACGGTTATTCTTTTCACCGGCATACTCTATCTGACCGGTTTAAAACCGGTTGAGCAGTCAATCGAACATTACCAGTATGAACCGAGATCAATTGAGGAGTTACAAGCCCATACACTGAATGAAAGCGAAAAAGTCTCGACCCTGTACGGTTCGTTCAGACGGGTCGCCTTTCAGACACTGGCTATCGTTACGACCACCGGCTATGGAACAGCTGATTTTGATATCTGGCCTGATTTCTGCCGCTTCGCGCTCTTATTCCTGATGTTCTGGGGCGGCTGCGCCGGATCAACCGGCGGCGGGATGAAAATGATCAGAATATTGGTTGTACTAAAAGTCGGTTGGCGCGAACTGCAGAAAATGATCCGCCCGCATCTGGTGGCACCTGTGAAAATCGGCGGAATATCCATGTCCGAGGAGCGGGTGATCAATATCGGCGCTTTCTTTATGCTATTTGTAATTATTTTTGTACTATGTTCGCTTTTGATGACACTTTTTATTCCCGATTTAGTAACAGCCATATCATCCGTTGCGGCGACCCTGGGTAATATTGGCCCGGGTCTCAACGGTGTCGGATCGACTCAAACCTACGCCTGGATTCCGATCCCGGGCAAATGGATTTTGATTTTCTGCATGCTTCTCGGGCGGCTTGAGATTTTTACCATTCTGCTTGCCCTGAGACCTTCCTTCTGGAAGAAATAGAGTATTCATTTCTCCCTCTTTCGGATAAGAAGTGTAGATTCTCCCCCATACTATTTTTCAAATTGAAACGATTCGTTAATGGATAAACAACGCGTCGGAAGCGCAATTCAAGTTCGCGCCCGATTGTGTCGAATATTTCTATAAAGGAATATCAACTATCAGCTATAAAGGATTTTTTATGTCAGTTTTAATCGAAATTATCGAATGGATGGACCCAACCGGCGCGGAGATGATTTATCGTATTCCGCAGGAAGGGTCGGCCGATTTTAAAATGGGTGCGCAGTTAATCGTCCGGGAGAGCCAGATGGCTTTGTTTTTTAAAAATGGTCATGCGGCCGATTCATTTACCGAGGGACGTCACACCCTTTCGACTCTGAATATTCCGATTCTGACCCGTCTTTTATCCTTCCCCTTCGGATTTAATTCACCATTCCGGGCGGAAGCATATTTTGTCAATCTGAAAGTTTTCACCGATTTAAAATGGGGTACGAAACACCCGGTTACATTCAAAGACAGCCAACTCGGTCTGATTCGTTTGCGCGGCCATGGCGCGTTTACAATGCGCATCAGCAATCCGATCCTCTTTTTAAATTCGATTGTCGGCCGTCAGGCCAAATATACGACAAATGATATCCAGGATTATCTTCGTGATGTCATTATTGCCCGGCTGAACGATATGCTGGGCGAAAGACTGGATACGATTCTGGAACTGCCGGCGATTTATACCGAACTGGCCGAAGATTTCAAAAAGATAGTGTTTAAGGAGTTTGATAAGTATGGTCTGGAACTAGTCGATTTTTATATCGCCTCGATTACGCCTCCCGAAGAGGTCTCGAAAATGATCGATCAGCGTTCCGGTCTGGAAGCGGTCGGTGATCTGGATAAGTTTTTAAAATTCGAAATGGCCAAAGGTCTCGGCGCGCCGGGCGGTCCTGCCGGAGCCGGAGCCGGGATGGGTATGGCCGCCGGGGTCGGTGTGATGTTGCCGGGGATGTTGTCCAAAACATTTGCCCCGGAGCAAACCGAATTGAAAAGAGAATCGATCTCGACCATTACCTGTCCGGCCTGTCATACCGATACCCCGGAACAGTCACGCTACTGTTATCGCTGCGGCCATTCCATGGTGCATCAGAATATCTGTCCCTCATGCGAGAAAGAACTCCCGACGGAAGCCGATTTTTGTATGCACTGCGGCACCAAACTGAATATTAAATCGACCTGTCCGCATTGTTCGGCGGAACTTATCCCCGGTTCGAAATTCTGCGGCGAATGTGGCAAACCGACAGGTGACAATGAAAACAGCGACAAGCAGTAAATTAAGCGGCAGCGACAAGAAAAGCGGTTTTTATATCGGTGTCACCTGCCCCGGATGCGGCGGTGGGCTGGAGATACAGTCGGATTTTTTCGTTTTGGCGTGCAGCCATTGCGGCTCATCGCTCAGAATAAAAATGCCGGAAATTCCGCCGGCTTATTTGATTCGAAGCGGCAAGCAAACGCGCGATTTGCGTTTTCAGATAGACCGATATCTTAAACAGAAAAAAGAGCCGCTGACCAAAAGCCAGTTTAATATAAAAGCCATCTATGTCCCATACTGGAAAATCGATGCGGTCGTGTTAAAGGTTCGCCATAAGATTATCGAACATCTTATTCAGGCCGAAAGTGAGTACACAGATGAGATCGTCCGGGAACAAAAAATGACCGATATACAACTGACGCCTTTTTGCGCAACCAGTGCGGCCTGTCATATCGTCAATGATATTCCGGCCACTATCGGGTTGCGAAGCGAATATATCAAAATGGTTCCTTTTTCTCGGGAAAATTTTGAGGAGGATTTTATCTGTCTACCCGCGACCAAAAGCTGGAAACAGGCATTGGAAGATACTTATCGAACAATTAATGCAGTCGGCAATATAAGTACGGCCGATTTTGGAAAAAATCGAACCGAGCTGTTTCACCCGACAGGTTCGGTCGTTTATTTCCCATACTTTTATGTTGAGTCACCTTATCAGGATGAGTCGCGCCTTTTTCTTCTGGATGGTCTTAGCGGCCGCGTTTTAAAATATGAAAGCTGCGAAAATTATAATCCGGAACTCTTTGATTCGGAACAGACAGAGACGGAATTCGGGCGTCTGGATGTCGAATTTCATCGCTGCCTGAATTGCGGCGTCGATCTTCCGGGCAAACAATCATATCTATATATCTGCAGTAATTGCCAGGATCTGATTTTGATGGAAAAATCATCGATTAAAATCAATCATATAAATGTCGCCGCCTCCGAGGAACATCA
Organism: uncultured Ignavibacteriaceae bacterium; assembly: GCA_964546545.1. Classification (GTDB taxonomy): domain Bacteria; phylum Zixibacteria; class MSB-5A5; order GN15; family PGXB01; genus CAZJLX01. The sequence continues at coordinate 4,702 of CAZJLX010000225.1, forward strand.
AACAGATCGGATGTTTCCGTTCTGGTCGATGCGGCTTTCCGAAGAAGACAGACAAAGGATTCAACCATTATTCGGCGGCATCTATTGTTCGGACCGGCTGGTCATACCGGCCTTTAAGGCTCCCAATTTTGAGGCCATGTTCCGTCTGGCCAAACGGATGTCGGCGGCGGTGGCCCGACTTGAATTGGTTCCTGTGGAAAGGCTGGACAGCCGCTTTAAACCGGTCAATCAGTCATTATCCGATGCATT
>CAZJLX010000226.1:0-4940 GCA_964546545.1 uncultured Ignavibacteriaceae bacterium
TATAACCACAACACTCAGGCGATAATAAAGATCCTCGCGGAATTTCTCATCTTTGATAAGTTTATCCAACTCACGATTTGTCGCTGCAAGCAGCCTGATATCAAGTGAAATCGCCTTCTCCCCACCCAGTCTTTCGACCTTTTTCTCTTCCAGGACACGCAGAAGTTTGGCCTGCATCGTTGGCGGCATGTCGCCTATTTCATCGAGAAATATTGTCCCGCCATTGGCCAGTTCAAACCGCCCCGTTCGTTTACGATCGGCACCGGTAAAGGCGCCTTTTTCAAATCCAAACAGCTCCGATTCGAGAAGGTTTTCCGGAAGCGCGGCACAGTTAACCGCCACAAATGGCCCTTCTTTTCTTTGAGACAACGAATGCAGCGCTCGCGCCGCCAACTCCTTGCCGGTTCCCGAGGGGCCGGTAATCAATACGGTGGTATCCCCCGGAGCGGCCAGATTTATCAGATTCAACGCTTCTTTAATCGGCTCCGATTCGCCAATAATCTCCCCGCCGCCAAAATTTTCTTCCAGAGCCTCATTAAGCAGCTTGTGCTCAACAACCAGACGATGTTGTTCAGCCGCATTTTTTAAATTTATCAGCAGCTCGGCCAGCTCCACCGGTTTGGTCTGATAGTGGCAGGCCCCTTTTTGCATCGCCTCAACCGCTGTCTCCACCGATCCGAAGGCGGTTAGAACAATAATTTGAATATAAGGATTAATCTCCTTTAAATGGCCGATTAGTTCCAGACCGCCCATACCCGGCATTTTCATATCAACTACGGCGACCGGCGAAAAGAGATCGGCGTACTTTTTTACCGCCTCCTCACCCGATGAGGCCTCTTCCACGACAAATCCGTTCTTCTCCAGATAACCGGCCAGCATTTTACGCTGTTTATCTTCATCGTCAACCAGTAATAATTTTATATTTTTCATGCTTGAATAATATCCTCACACAATCAATTTTTCCAATAAAAAAACCTCTTCAAAAATGAAGAGGTTTTATAAACTGATGAAAATTTATCTTACTCATCGGGACCAAAGAATACATTGACACCGACCTTAATCTCGAAATATGTCACGTTATCGGCAATAAAACCCAAATCATTGCCACTATAGGTAGCGGTTTTATCTTTTAACATATCATAATAAAAAGAGCCTTCAATAAAAACGCCGCCCATATCGGAAGTATAAAATAACAGACCCGCCGTCAGGGAGGTACTTAAGCCGGGATCATAAGATTGTTCTCTTAAAATATTGGCACTCGGTGTCACCCAGGTCGGGAATTTAACGGTATTAATTCCGATAGATAACTTTGTATACGGTTCAAAACTTGTCTCATTCGTAACGACATATTTAAAATATGTCCCGGCATTAAACATCCGGAACTTCATATCATATATGTCGCCTAAATCACCACTTATAGAATTTTGAGAGTATTTAAAATAAAGCCCGGCGCAGAAATTGTCATTAAAATAATATCCGCCGGCCAATCCCATATTAAAGCCCATAGAGGGATCAAGCGAATCCTTCCAATCGGCAAACTCTCCCAAAGGTCCTGTCAGACCGCCATTAACTGTTACCTCAAAAGTTCGCCATCTTTCTTCTTCTTCGTCTTCCTGCGCCATAACAGAAATCGCAAGAATCAGGATTATAGCTATAAGAAAAAGCGGTTTAAATCTTTTCATCAATTTACCCTCTATATTTCTTCCCAAACTCGTTTGTTCACTTTCCCATCTTCCGACTGCGGCCAATCGTCTAACAGCCGGAACAGTTTTTGAATTAAGTAATATTAAGACGTTTTGTCAACATTTTTGTAAAATTTATCTTCCGCAAATCGTGTAATTTATTGCCTAATAAATTATTTCGAAACTACAGTTTTGGGCTTATTATTTAAGACATAATTCGGATTGGCCAGGATTATAGTCTGACGTCGGAGGTAGTACCACAATAATTGCTGCTATAACAGCTCTCCTGTCTCTGTTAAATTTAACTTTTTCATTGCCCCCCCTTGAAACCAATAAATATTTTTTTACAACACCAAAAACAAAACCGACAAAATCGTGATTACCCACATCGCCGGTTTGATCTCCGTAAATTTCCCGGCCACCAGTTTTAAAAGAGTGAATGATATAAAACCGAACGCTAATCCGGTACTGATAGAATAACTCAACGCAATCATTACGATAATAATAAAAGCCGGAAAAGCCACATCGAGACTTTTAAAATCGATTTTTGACACCTCTTTCATCATAAAAAGACCGACCATCACCAGCGCCGGGCCGGTGGCATAAACCGGAACAATCCTGATAATAGGTATAAATATCAGACCGAATAAAAACAGAACTCCGGTCACGACCGATGTCAACCCGGTTCGCCCCCCCTGCTCGATTCCGGCGCCCGATTCTATATAAGCGGTTGTCGGCGAGGTGCCGATAAACGAACCGAGCACGGTCGCCAGCGCATCGATTGTCAGCAGTTTGTCGATTTTTGTGATATTGCCCTCTTTATCGACAATCCCGGCCTTGTACGAGCAGGCGATTACCGTCCCGATAGAATCGAACATATCGATAAACATCAGGGCAAAAATCGACCCGATCAGGCCGCCTTTTAAGGCCCCTAAAATATCAAGTTTAAAAGCGATCGGTGAGATATCGATATTCAGTGAAATCCACTTTGACGGCAGTTCAACATACCCGGCAATTAGTGCGATAATCGTCGCCGACAGAATACCTATTAAAAGCGAGCCTCGAATATTTTTGTACGATAATATCAACATAATCGCCAAACCAACCAGACCGATAATAACGGTTGGTGTCATCTCCCCTGCCGCAACCAGGGTTGCCTCATCATTGACAATAACGCCGATATAGGTCAGACCCATAAATGTAATAAAAAGACCGATTCCGACCGAGATAGCATAAATCAAAGAACGTGGTACCGCCTCGACCAGTTTTTTCCTGATACCGATAACGGTCAATAGTAAGAATAGTACACCGGCAATAAAAACTATCCCCAGCGCGGTCGGCCAACTGACTTTTTCACCAAGAACGATCGAATAGGCAAAATAAGCATTAAGCCCCATCCCCGGTGCCATCGCAATCGGCGTGTTGGAAATCAGACCGGTGGCGATTGTGGCCACTCCGGCGGCGATACAGGTCACGGCGATAAGTGCATTTCTATCCATCCCGGTCGAGGATAAAATTTCCGGGTGGGCAAACATGATATACGCCATCGTCAGAAAAGTCGTCGCCCCGGCAAGCACTTCGGTTTTGATATTTGTCTTTTTACTTATGAATATCATATCCATTCCCCTGACCGGCAGTTCAACCAAAAATTACAAAATTCAAAACGGCTTGCCAAGCGTTTTTGTTATTGGCATCGCATAATCAAAACGCTTGTCGGCATAACCCTGGGAACCCACAAATTTCTTGACAAAAAGAGCTATTTTTGTTATAATTTATAATTGAAGGCCGGACTGTGCAGCTGGTAATACAGCTAAAAATGCCTTCTTTTACTAACTGCGATCAAATAGAGCACGCGACGACTTAATATTTTTGCACCGGGCTGGGCATGATATTAGACAAATCGAAATTAATAAACATCTATATAAACATCTCCAGTAGAGAGGAGTAACTTCATGAGTTACACATCTAAGCTAACTATGGTATGGTCACTGGCACTTATTCTGATCGCGAGTCTTGTATTCGCCGAAGTGCCGCAACTGATTAACTATCAAGGGCAGTTGACCGATGATCAGGGTGATCCGGTCAACGCGACTGTCTCGATGACTTTCACAATTTATGACAATTCAACCGGAGGTAACTCAAAATGGACTGAAATACAACCAACGGTACTGGTTGTCGGCGGCCTGTTTAATGTTGCTCTCGGATCGGTTAATCCGATTGAGGATTCTGTTTTCAACCAACCTAACCGATGGTTGGGGATTACTATCGGAGCTGATCCGGAAGTGGCACCACGAACCCAATTGGTCTCGGCCGCTTATGCCAAGGCGACTCCCTGGTGGACCGTTGTGGATTCGGTCCTGTATACTAACAAGCATTGGGGTATTGCGCGAGGAAATGCCAATAACAAAATTTATGGAACGAATTCTTACGGTCATATAAATTTTGGTAGTACTTGTACAACAGGAACATCCGGAAGTGATCGGATTTATTGTACGATCAGCGGAGGTTTTGGTAATGAATCCAGCTTTGATTTTTGTGTTGTTGGCGGCGGATATCATAACGTAGCCAGTGGTAATCGGTCTACTGTATGCGGCGGCGAAAATAATTCTGCTACTGGTTATGCAAGTATGGTTGGATCGGGAAGGAACAACAAAGCACACGGTGATTATTCGGTTGTAGCCGGAGGAGGAGGTGACTATGAGTATGATACAAATTCGGCAGTTGGCAGTAACTCGGTAATAAGCGGCGGAAATCGCAACAGCGCCAGCGGCAATTACTCAGTCATCGGCGGAGGTTACAATAACAATGCCAATGGCTATAAAAGCACCGTTCCCGGTGGCGAGGACAATGACGCCGACGGAAATTACTCTTTTGCAGCGGGACAGCAAGCCAAGGCTGGGCACAATGGTGCATTTGTTTGGGCCGATAATGCTTATACAGACTTTTCCTCTACCGCCGATAAACAGTTCTTAATCCGCGCCAGCGGCGGGGTTGGCATTGGAACGAACAGTCCCGCAACCGAGCTTGATGTTAATGGCGCTGTAACAGCTACCACCTACTATGGCGATGGCTCCAACCTGACCGGGATTGCAGGTGACGCTGACTGGACAATCGACGGTGCTGATGTATATCATGAGACCGGCGATGTTGGCATAGGGACAGCCAGTCCGACGGAAAAACTTGATGTCGTTGGCAACCTGAAGGTGTCCGATAAAGCGACAATTGGTCCCGGGAACTCCAATACCGGCACATATGCCT
>CAZJLX010000227.1:0-4933 GCA_964546545.1 uncultured Ignavibacteriaceae bacterium
AATGATCCTGAAAAAAAGAGCGGAGTCTACGGTTTGACCAGATCAAGCAGATCGACGATCCGCAACGGCTCGATGCTGACAAAACCCTGACCATACTCACACCCCGATTGAATACCGAACGAACGAGCCATCGATTCCAATGACCAGATATAATTGCGGGATTTCTCCGGATTTAGAAACTGCGATTTATGGCATTTCAGAGCCTCGATCCAGTCTTTAAAACAATCGGAAATATCAACGACAAAATCGGGTGCCATACCGGGCGGCAGAAAATAATGAAATATCCGTGAGACCGGATGCGGCTCGCCTTCGATCGGAAGTTTTTTTAAAGTCGCGTAATTGGCGGCATTTATTGTAATCTGACCGGCGGCGACATGATCGGGATGTGACTGCCGTTTCCCGTGGCCGACTTTGGGATATGGCGACAGGATCACTCTCGGCTTATACTTGCGGATAAGAGCGGCCAACTGCAGTCTTCTTTCATTGGTATCAAAGAGCTGACAATCGCCCCAGTCATACGTTTCCAACAGATCGGAGCCGATTACTTTGGCCGCATTGATCGATTCTTCGGCGCGTATTTCGGCGGTGCCGCCGGTTCCCATCTCACCTTTGGTCAGATAAACGATACCGGTCTTAAAACCGCGGCGATTTAATGATATTAAAACCCCTCCGGTCCCGACCTCGACATCATCCGGATGGGCCCCGATTGAGATTAAGTCGTAGTTCATATAGTATCAATTCAAATAAAAGGCCGGAGAAGTTGTAACCGCTCCGGCCATAAAAGTTAATATATTTTGCTACTAGTTTTCATACAGATCATACGGTTCACCGAAATTATCCGAGTGAAATTTTAAAACCGCCGGTAATATATCATAAGTATAATTATCAACTGTCGCCGGCGATCCCTCGAATCCGCTAAATGTCAGGGGTGTCAAATTACGGGTAATACCCCGCCCGGCCAGGTATGTCTGAAGATAATTGGCAAACGAGATTGTCTGATTGTTGAATCCGAAACCTTCATCGGAGGCCATAAACAGCCCGATGGCCATGCTATCGTATGCGGCCGGATTTTGACTCAGGATAGAAGAGATGTCATTATTCATCCAGAGTGACCAGACCGTATCATAAACCGCTCCGGTGGTATCAAAAGGTAACAGAAATTTTATTCCGCTTGTCCGAGTAATCAGTGTGGTTGTGTCGGCAAAGCGTGTCGTATCACCGGCAACAGGTATCGGCGGATTTCCTCCAATAATATATAGAAGCGTATCATAATCAATCAGCGGTGAGAAACTACAGGCCGCAGCCATTACCATCGCCAGAGCATCCCCGGCAGTCGTATCCAGGCTTTTGTATACGGCTTTTGAAATTGTCCCGCTGGGATTGAGATCATCGACTATTTGCTCGAAAACTGTCGGAAATCCTCCGGCCGCATTGAAAGACAAAGGCGCCGAAACGGCCGAAACCGAACCGAAATTTTGGCTGAATTGCGCGGCTATTCTCATCGCCCCATAGCCACCCATGCCAAAACCGGAAATAGCCCGTCCGGTACCGCCCGCAGATGTATCGGTATCCAGAGCCGCGTCGACATAATCGATTAAGGTTCCTGTCAGCGGATTGGTTTGAATATCGCCAAGAATAGTGGCATATCTTCCGCCGGCATAACTGTTACCGTAAAATGTGCCGCCATATCCCTGTGAACCATCAACGCAAACAATAATCATCGGTTTTATTGTTCCCTCGGCGATCATCTGATCGGCGACATTCATCAGGCCCCGGTTGAAGTAGTACAGTTCATCTCCTCCAAACGGTGCCAGCAAATAAAGAACCGGAAGGGCCGTATTATTTTTACCGCTGAGATCGAACCCGAGGGGGGTATAAACTCGCGTTTTTACCACAGGGCTTTTCCTGACCGCCTCGAACATCGAAAGAGCCAATTTTGTCTCAAATTGATGAGTAAATGAGGCGACTGAAGACAATCCCCCCCGATAATAGGTGCGTGGCTCGACATTGGTGCCGCGATCGGAACATCCGAACATCATCAACGCCACGGTCACCAGTAATAGAATTGTAATTTTATATTTCATAATGATCGTCTACCCTCCTAAAACCGATATGATACGCCAAAAATTGTTTGATAGTTGTCGGCTTTATATAAGGCCGGAACATTATCCATTAAAAGATCATCATTATAATAAGAAATAGACTGAATATCGACTTTCTTATGATGAGTGTAAGTGGTCGTCAGGTCAAGCTGCCAGTAGTTAATTTCAAAACCGACGCCGACTCCAAAACTATATTTAGTATATAAATCCATAAATTGCGGAATAAATGTTTCATCGGTAATCGCCGTTTGGTCTATCGAACCGCCGCATCTCAGGCTCACATAATCCTTGAGTTTATAATCGGCACCCAGCATTACCCGACCGGCATTGGTCCAGTTAACCGGAACCGAGAAAGATGATTGATCCATAAGCGCTATGGCAACGGGATAATTGGTGTCCGGTAGACCTGACAGGCCGGTATAAGTAAAATCAAAGCCCTCGAAAGCCGACCAGAAGGTTAGTTCCACGTCGAGATCTACTATCAGTTTATCGTTTACCCGGTAAGCAATACCGCCAGCTATGCTCGCCGGCAGATCCAGCGAGGTTTCAAAATCGGCACTGGTTTCCTGAACAATACCACTGGTGAAATAATTTTCATCAGTCAGTTCGTTACCGGTCTCAGTGGGACTGTCACCAATATAATACATGGATGAGAAATCACCGCTGAGATTGATCGATGATGGTCCGGTGGCGACCAGTGCCAAATCGATTTTTTCATTCAGGTGATACATCAGGCCCAGTTTATAACCAAAGCCCCAGCCCATCCCATCATGTTTGTACCACTGAGGTATTTTTTCATAAGGTCGGTGGGTCGGCATCGGATTATTAAGCAAAGACAAACCGGTATATATCAAATCGCCGCGCAGAAGCGACAGCCCGACGCCAACCGAAAGCTGTTCTTCCATAAATTCACGCGCCGCACTGAGTTGAAAGGCAACCACATCAAGGTTATTGTAAAACTGATGTGTCGGGAATGCTTTTTGATTATAGGCATCGATACTCTGGAAAAGTTCCCAGCTATGGTTCTGGTCGAATATCTGCATTATTGAAAATCCGAAAACTGTTTCGCCCCAGATTGGAAGCGGCACAACGGTACCTACCTGCGGAACATTAAGAATAGTGTGGTGATTATACAGATCCCGATTATTAATATATCCGGATTCCTGCCAGCCACCCCATTCGACATTTTGTTTGGTCGAAAAACGATTATGGATAAAGGTGATATTGCCGGCCATTATATTATCGGTGATTCCGGTCAATCCGGCCGGATTATAATAGGCCGCCGACCAATCATCGGCAATGGCACGAAACGCCCCGCCCATACCTCTTGCTTTTACGCCCAGGCCATCAAATGTAAAACCACTGCCGAAAGCGCCGGACCAAAACAGTCCCAGAATTAAAAGGCAAAAGGTCAAATACCTAAAAGGTTTCATTCTTTGCTCCATCATTATTTAAGTCTATTTTTTTCACTCCGGTCAATCGGAAAAATCATCTAATCGTCCGACCGTCAAAATTTTATCTCCCTGTTACCGAAAAATATTATCCGGTAAAAAGTCTCGAAAAGTTACAAAAACACCTTCTTTTTGTCAAGCCCCCTCTTGGCTTTTTTGCCGAACACCCTGCTTCCGTGTCCCAAGTCATAAAATTCCATAATTGTTGACGTCCGGATAGGCAGTTTTGAGCAATTTATTAATATTTTATATTGCTTTTATACGGCAAAAACTGATTAAGCCGCCGAGCTTATTCGACCATTCTTCCGGATGTTAACAGCCCGGCCAGTAAATATACCGCCCCGGCCAGAAGAATAATAGTCGCGCCGGCCGGCGTATCGAAGCTGTAACTTAAACCCAGACCTACGACCGCAAACAGGATTGAAAAAATGGTCGCCAGAAACATCGTTTGCCGCAGCGTTTTCGAGAAAAAACCGGCAATCGCCGCCGGCAGTGTTAACAGGGCGATGACCATGACGATACCGACTACAGTAACCATTAAAACAACTGTCAGGGCTGTCAGGCATAAAAGAAGAAGATAATAAAATTCAACATTAATACCCCGCGTGCGGGCGAATTCTTCATCAAAACAAACAATCTGAAACTGATTATAATAGAGCAGCCCGACCGTAACGACGATTACATCCAAACCGGCTATCAGCCAGATATCGGAACTACCCACCATCAGAATATTTCCAAACAGGTAACTCATCAAATCCTGATTATATCCCGGGGTTTTGCTGATAAAGATAATCCCGAGCGCCATGCCAATCGCCCAGACCGCGCCGATAACCGTATCCTCGCGCTGTTTGGCCCGAAGAGAGACCAGCCCGATAATAACGGCCGCAATCAGGGCCGCCGGAATCGCCCCGTATAGTGGAATAAGCTTGTTCCATCCATATATGGCGGATAAAAAATAGGCGATACCCATGCCACCCAAAATCGAGTGTGCAATCCCGCCGCCAATATATGTAATCCGGCGGGTGACGACATAAGAGCCGATAATACCGCAAGCAACGGCGGCCAATATCCCGGTCAAAAGAGCATTTTGAAGAAAACCGTATTTTTCTACCGCAGAGAAAAACTCAATCACCCGTATCTCCCGGTTTTCTGTCATGAACATGTTGATCGTGACGAACCATGCGCAATTCTCCGTGATATAAATCCCCCATAAACTCGGCGTCGACGGCGGATGTCGGGTGTTCGGCCACATGACGGTTGACACAAACGACCCGTTTGACAAAATCAAGGACAAAGGCCGGTTCATGAGAGACCATAATAATCGTCAGTTGCTTATTGAGTAAACGGAGAAGCCCGAACAGTTCTTTTCCAATAACCTGT
>CAZJLX010000228.1:0-4912 GCA_964546545.1 uncultured Ignavibacteriaceae bacterium
GTCGGGGTGGCGACAATCAGGCCGTCGGCGGTGTACGATGAGACATATTCATTATTTGCATACAGACTGAGATTAATAACCCGGCTGATATCCCCCTTATCCACGACGATATCGTTAAGGGCGTACGGTGATGAGAGCGTTCTTCCCCCGACCAGATCGGTTTTCAGCAGCATTCGATTTTCCACCCGGAAATCTCCGGAAGCCAGTTTGACCAGCGCGTTTTCAAGTTCATCAGGAGTGTACTGTGTCAAAAAGCCGAGCGACCCGAGATTAATCCCCAGAATCGGGATATTCAGTTTGCCGACAGCACGCACCGAAGCGAGCATACTGCCGTCTCCGCCCAGCGATATCAAAAAATCGACCCGACCGCCCAGTTCGGAGCTGTCGATCACCGGCGCTTCAACCTGTTTACCATCAAGGGAATCTTTGCAGACCAAAACTTCATGATTATTACGGCCGCACCAGTCGATTATCAGATTAACCGACTCATACGCACCTGGCCGTTCGAAATTAGCGATAACTCCCAGACGCATTATAATATCTTACCACTCGCTTGATGATTTTTTGTCATGCGCCAAAACCAGCGCGTCCGGCTTTTTCTGCTCTCCCTTGCGGAAAGTCAGCTTCTGAAGCAGGGTCCGAGGTTCATGTCCGTTATTACCCAGAAACTTCGCGATCGATTCGACATCAAGTCCGATCTCTTTTAACAATATTGCACGCGAACCGTGGGTGACGAATTTGTCCGGTATGGCAAAAGAATAAAAACTCCCGGAGTAACCGCGCGAAAGAAGATAGTGAGCGATTATCTGACCCAAACCGCCCGCGGCCGAATTCTCTTCGAGTACGGTTATATCATCAAATCGACTCATACATTTATCGAGCGTTTTCGTGTCGAGCGGTTTTATAAAACGGGCATTGATAATCGTAAAATCCCTCTCATCTTTTAATAACTCACTGCATTTTAAAGCGGTCTCGACCATCGTCCCGGTTGCGATAATAACCCCGTCGCTGCCTGATTTAAGTTTCGGCCAAAACCCCCACTCTATTTTTTCAATCTCGTTGGTCATCACGCGCGGGACCGATGAACGGGGGAACCTGATAGCAATCGGCCCGGCCGGCCTTTCTGTCGCCGCCAGATGCATCATCGAGCGCAGTTCATCGCCATCTTTGGGCGCCATTATGGCCAGGTTGGGGACCGCCGATAAATATGAAATATCAAATGCACCATGATGCGTCGGCCCGTCCTCACCGACCAAACCGGCGCGGTCGATACAAAAAACAACCGGCAGTTTCTGAAGCGCCACGTCATGGATTATCTGATCATAAGCGCGCTGCAAAAAGGTCGAATAAATCGCCACAAACGGTTTGACGCCTCCGGCGGCCAAGCCGGCCGAAAAACAGACCGCATGACCCTCGGCAATGCCGACATCATAAAACCGATTTGGAAATCTCTCGGAAAACTTCGTTAGACCGGTTCCGGAACACATCGCGGCCGTAATCGCCACGATTCTATCATCCTTTTCGGCCAGTTCGACAATCGTATCGCCGAAAACCGAAGTATAGGCGGGCAGCGATGACGATTTATTCGAGCGACCGGTAACTTTATCAAAAGCGCCTATACCATGAAACTTCGTTGCATCCGCTTCGGCCGGTGCAAATCCTCGCCCCTTTACCGTAACGACATGCAGCAGTTTCGGAACCGGGATATCCTTAAGCTGGGTCAGGGTTTTAATCAGAAGCGGCAAATCATGACCGTCGATCGGCCCCAGATAACGGAAACCAAGTTTATCAAAGAGGTATCCGGGAACAAACAGACTCTTAATCGATTTTTCGATATCGGAGACCATTGTCCGAATTTTATCGCGCCGCCTAAAGCGACCGGTTAGTTCCCAGATTTCATCGCGCAATTTATTGAACCGTTTATCGGTCATAATGTTAGTCAGATATTTGGAGAGAGCGCCGACATTTTTGGAGATCGACATCTCATTATCGTTCAAAATAACCAGAATATCTTTCTTCGAAGCTCCGACATTGTTAAGACCCTCAAAAGCGAGACCGCCGGTCAGAGCGCCGTCACCTACGACTGCGATAACTTTGTGATCCTCGCCTCTGAAATCACGAGCCGCGGCAAGTCCCAGAGCCGATGAAATGGAGGTCGATGCATGACCAGCCCCGAATGGATCGGCTTCCGATTCACTCCGTTTGGGGAATCCGGACAGACCCTTGTGCTTGCGGATAGTATGCAACCGATCCCGGCGACCGGTCAGGATTTTATGAACATAACTTTGATGACCGACATCCCAGACGATTTTATCCGGCCCGATATCATAACAGTAATGCAGCGCCATCGTCAATTCGACAACGCCCAGATTTGAAGCCAGATGCCCGCCATTTGTCGAAACAACCTGAATAATCAACTGACGGATCTCGTCGGCCAGCTGAAGCAGACTATCTTCGCTTAAACGGCGCAAATCCGAGCTGTCATTTATCTTGTCCAAAAGGCTCATCTATTTAATGCTCTCTCTGTCCGATATAACGGGCAATAAACTCAAAATGATTGGCTTTGGCTTTAAATTCATGGCAAATCTCTATCGCCTCATCAATCAATCTATCGGCATCGGCCCGCGCTCTATCCATTCCAACCGTTCCGGGATAAGTCGCCTTATCATTTCTACAATCGGAACCGACTTCCTTTCCCAACTTTTTTTGGTCACCATCAATATCAAGAATATCATCTATAATCTGGAAAGCAAAGCCTATTTTTTCGCCATAGCGCGATAATTTATTATACATCTTTTTATCGATTCCGGCCAAAATACCGCCGATCCTCACCGAAGCGCGAATCAGGGCGCCGGTTTTATGCGAATGAATATAGGATATTTCCTCAAAAGAAACCCTGCGACCCTCCGCCTCGACATCAGCCATCTGCCCGCCCAGCATCCCTGAAGTGCCAATCGCACAGGCCAGTTCGCTGACGACTTCCGCCGAGCCGGTCTGCGACAGCCAATAAAAAGAGAGATCGTGAAGTGCATCCCCGGCCAGTACCGCCACCGCCTCATTGTATTTTTTATGCAGGGTCGGTTGACCGCGGCGAAGATCGTCATCATCCATACAGGGCAGGTCATCATGAATCAGCGAATAGGTATGAATCAACTCCAGCGCGCAGGCGGCCGGATGAATAATATGTTCATCCGTACCGCCGAAAGTCTCATACGCGGTCAAAGCCAGAATCGGGCGCAGACGTTTACCGCCTGCCATCACCGAATACCGCACCGCCTCATGCAAAACCTTCGGTTCCTGATCCGCCGAGGGAAGAAACTTATCCAGCAGCCGGTCGACCAGCTCCTTTTTTGCGAGCAGGTAATCCAATCCGCTAACGGCCGACTCAGTTTTCATCTTCCGGTTCCTGTTCATCCTGATCAAGAGTGCTTTCAATTATTTTTTCATTTTTCTCTTTGAGGACTATAATCTTTTTTTCCGCCTCGGATAATTTTCCGCCGCAGAAAGCCGCTATCTCGACCCCCTCACTGTATAGATCGAGCGACTTTTCCAGTTCGGCCTCACCCGACTCGAGCAGTTCGGTAATCTCTTCCAAACGGGCCAGCGCCGACTCAAAATCTTTGTAATTCTTTTTTCCGGCGGCCATTATTTTTTATCCTTCCTGATATCTTTGACAGAGGCCGTAGCCGCGCCATCATATAACACCGCCTCTATCTCCATGTCACGATGAAGATTATCCACCGATTTAATCGGCTGGCCGGTTTCAAGAATTCTTATAACCGCATACCCCCGATTTAATATCGCCAGCGGCGAAAGTGACTCCAATCGCGACCGGCTCAAAGATAAGTGGTTTTTCTTCTTTTCCAAAAGGTTTTTTCCCGCCATATCAAACAGCTTGATTATGTTATCCAGCCGTTGTGCTTTCTCATTAATATATGTCTCCGGACGACGAAAAACCGGCCGGGCCAGTATCTGCCTGATTTGCTTCTGCCCCGATTTAATCAGATTGTCAAGATAATATTCCATATTGTTCAAATAGTCGGCCAGTTCACCGATAAAATCGCTTTTTGACCAGACAACCATTTCGGCCGCCGCGGAGGGGGTCGGTGCGCGTAAATCAGCGGCCAGATCGGACAGAGTAGTGTCGATCTCATGCCCAACCGCCGAGACAATCGGCTTTTTGGCTTTGGCTATTACCCGCACCAGCGACTCCATATTAAAGGCCCACAAATCTTCCAGCGAGCCGCCGCCGCGACCGATTATTATAATATCGATATCTTCACGTTTTTCAAAATATTGAATCCCGGCGATTATCGACAGTTCCGCCCCTTCGCCCTGCACCTGCGCCGGATAGAGTATTAACTGCACCGAATTATTGCGCCGCCGGGAGATATTTATAATATCCCGTATCGCCGCGCCGGTCGGCGAGGTTACAATCCCGATATTTAACGGATATTTCGGGATTGGCTTTTTTCGCGATTCATCAAAAAGTCCCTCCTCCGATAGCTTTTCATACAACTGCCGGAAGGCGACTTCCAGTTCGCCGACCCCAACCGGAAGAAGTTTTCGTGCATTGAGCTGGTAACTCCCCCCTTTTTCATAAACCGAAATATCGCCGAAAGCGCGGATTTTCATCCCGTTTTCCGGCTCGAATTTAAGATACTGTCCGGCCGACCGCCAGACTGTCAACCTGATAGTTGCATTATCATCTTTAAGTGTCAGGTAACGATGCCCCGACGAATGATGCACATAATTTGAAATTTCGCCCTCGACCCAGATCGACGGAAACGATTCTTCGAGCGTATATTTTATCAGGCGGGTTATCGCGGTAACCGTATAGATTTTCTCATCAGCTTTCAACATGCCTGTTTTATACGAAGAGAGGGATGGTTAAGCAACATGTATTTTAGAT
>CAZJLX010000229.1:0-791 GCA_964546545.1 uncultured Ignavibacteriaceae bacterium
AAGGCTGTAAAGATGCCAATATACCTTCCTCGGTTTAACATAGGTCTCCTTTTTCTTCGCAGCCATAAACAACCTCCCTCGCCCGAATCGGTTCGAAAGGCCATTTATTGCCTTTTTTTCTTATCGACCCAAATCGGGGATTATTAATATTCTTCCGATTTCTTATTTCGCAGAAACGATGCCATATTGATAATCAGTAAAAGATTATACAGGCTCATCAAAATCATCCGTAAGCGACTGTATTACAACAGAATCCCGGTCTGTTGAGATTTCGCCATTTGAACAATCTATCTCTCGCCCATCTTTTGAGATAGGCTGTATCCCATATAGATAGGGCTAAATCAATAGATAAACGTTCCTCAGCCCTCAATCGCTTGACAGTCGAACAGAACCTCGCTAAATTGGTGGAAAAATCGTATTTGAGGAGTTGTATAATATGTCCAATATGAAAAACAAAACAATTTTGATAACCGGAGCTTCGGCCGGAATCGGTCTGGCTTGTGCACAAGTTTTTGCCCGCGAAGGAAGTAAGCTGATTCTTGTGGCGCGAAGATATAATCAACTCGAAAATCTGGCGCAAAGACTTAAAAAACAGCATAAAACCGAATCTTTTATTCTCGACCTGGATATCAGAAACCAGACCGAGGTCGAAAAGTCGATTAATAGCCTTCCGGCCAAATGGCACAAAATTGATGTCCTGATCAATAACGCCGGTTTGAGCAGGGGGTTGAGCAAACTGCACGAAGGTGAACTGCTCGACTGGGAAGAGATGATCGACACCAATATCAAGG
>CAZJLX010000229.1:801-2935 GCA_964546545.1 uncultured Ignavibacteriaceae bacterium
TTATATTAGCCGGGTCGTAATTCCATTGATGGTCAAACGTAATAAAGGACATATAATCAATATCAGCTCGATTGCCGGACATGAGGTTTATCCGAGCGGCAATGTTTACTGCGCCACCAAATATGCGGTCGACGCCCTTACCAAAGGGATGCAACTTGATCTGGTTGAGACGCCGCTTCGGGTTTCATCGGTCGATCCGGGCATGGTTGAAACTGAGTTTTCGATTGTCAGATTTCGCGGCGATAAAAAACGAGCCGACACGGTATACAAAGGGGTAAAACCACTTTCCGGTCTTGATGTTGCCGAGGCGGTTCTTTTTTGCTGCAATCGCCCGCCGCATGTCAATATCCACCAGTTGCGCATTATGCCGACCGACCAGGCCGCCGCGACCGTGATCAACCGAAAATAGGCCGCCAAGACCGGGTCGACCCCAATGGTTATTTTTTGACACTCTCCTACCATCCTTGGGGCGTAGGCTAGCGAATTTTTAATTCTTGTTGACATAAATATTCCGGAAGACTAATCTGAGCCTATAAACAGGTTATATAAGGTTATTTAAAACTGCGGGCGAATTTGAATATGTTTTATTCAAATTATCGCTGCCAATAAAAAGGGGAAATTCATTTTGAAACACAAAATAAAATATTCAATCTTTGGATTGGTTATTATCCTGATCCTGATACAACTGATTCCGGTTAACAGGAACAACCCATCCTCCGCCAAAGAGTTGGAAATAATCGCGCCGCCCGAAATTAAAATAATTTTAGAGAATTCATGTTATGACTGCCATTCCAATCAGACAAAATGGCCATTTTACAGCTATATCGCTCCCGTATCCTGGCTGGTGGCGGGTGATGTTCATGAGGGTCGAGATGAATTTAATTTCTCCGAATGGTTTAATCTGCCTGTTCAAAAGAGAGAAAGACTTAAAGAAAAGATGATCGAAGAAATCATGGAAAACAAAATGCCTTTACCGGCATATTTAATGATCCATTCTCAGGCCGGATTAAATGAATTGCAAAAAAAGATGTTAAAAGACTGGGCGGAGAAAAAAACTGATGCTGTCACCGATACTTCGATTATTAACGATGACTAAAATTGGCTTTTTAAATAAATCGGCCGTCATTTCGATATTTTGACATTCGCAAAATCCAATTTGTCCTTGCCTCTGCGACCCGGCAAATATACATTAAAGCATGACCTGGGCAATTATTTCATTGATCGGCGCCGGATTACTGGTTTTTATTAAATATACGCTCATCGTCGCTTATGGCAAAAGCTCTTTAAGAGGCGGTCAGCTTTTTATTATAACCCTGTTGTTCCTTTTATCCCTGGCCGCCATCACCGGAGCCGGTTTTTCTGTCATTACTTTTAAACATGAAGGCAACACGTCACTTATGGATCAAACCAACCATCTTCTTGATGAAAATGATTCTCTAAAAGTCGAACTGCATGATCTAAAGAATGAATATTATCTGACCAATCAGAATCTTCAGCCATTCAGTCAATTCGCCATTGAAAAATACAAATCCATCACGCCGGAGGAGGCATTGCAAAAATTGACAGCCGATTTACCGAAAATGGAAGCGGCTTTGAAACAAATCAGACCGCATCTGGAATATCTCGATGATTCGGTGCAGCTGGCCGGACTCGGCGGCATGGCTTTCTATTACACTACTTATTATTTTCTGGCCAATAACGGAAATCTGAAAAATGTCCGGGTTGAGGCGACACTGGATGGACCGATCAGGGAGGTGACAGCCCGAACCAGAGGTATTTCACCGCAGGACGAGGTCGGATCGGTCAAATATAATATGGACCGCACCTCATTTACATTCACTATGAAAAATTTGCCGCGCGGACATGAACTTCTGGTCACGGTTCGCTCGGAGAGTATGGTCGAAACCAAATTTATAACCTGGTCGCCTAAATAATTTCAATGCACTGCCCGGCTTAATCATATAGTTTTTTAAATCTCTGTCTCCATTTGGCGTGCGATAAAATATCGGTATTGTCGGAAATCTGATCTATCCCGCCGATTAGTCCTTTGCCGGCAATCCGTTTGACCTCTTTATCTTTTATATTGGCGACAATTGCTTTGGCAAAACGATCGGCCTGAATAACTTTAAATGGC
>CAZJLX010000229.1:2945-4897 GCA_964546545.1 uncultured Ignavibacteriaceae bacterium
GGCCGATTAAAAAAAAGCGAAACCTTCGGCGATAGGCATTCGCAGATTTTAAGACTATTCTGTTTCTTGACCAATAATTCATACGCCATTGACAGATACTTTTCCTTCTCCCGCCAATTCGATACAGAAAGGACTTTGTCCAGCAAAGGGGACATGTTCCCGGCACATTTCAGCTTTTTAAAAGCGGTCCCGAACCATTTCGGATATGGGGCGTACCTCTTTTCCATAAGAAAGCACAAATTCATAATATCCCGCACCATTCTCGACGCAATAATGGCGGCCCCATTTTTATCGCCCACCAAACCGGCGCGACCCATCAGATGTTCTTCCTGCGCCAAACGATGCCAGCCCGAGGCCAAAAGATAGAGCCAAATATCTTTCGGATAACAGGTGAATCGCTTACGAATTTTTTGCAGTCCGATCTGATCGAAATATACCCGCCCTTCTATTATACTTCTTAACTTATGCTGGGGAAATGAAAGCCAGTCAGCCGGCTTAATAATGTTTTTTATATCAAAATTAAGATACGCTTTGAAATATTGTCCCGGTGTAAATATTTCGACCCGGTGGTTGACCTCGCCGCCATCAATCGCCTGAAGTAATTGTGTACCGCCATCTTCAGGATCCGGTTCGGAAAAATTGGTCGGATAACCATAAAACTCTCTGGGTAATTGCAGACGCATTATATAATCGATTTTATTTTTCAGTTTATAATAATCTGTCTCTTTTAGAAACAGCATCAGTCGCGGTCCCCAGTGATGATCGCGCGACATCTTATCATCGAATCCGAGAATTTCCGAACCGTAACCAATCAGAACCGCCGCATACTTTAAAACAGGAAAGTTATTTTCTAAAACCGGTTTGACCGCCTCTTTAAAAAACAGCTCACTCAATTTCAAACCGGGAATAAAATTATGCATAAATATATTCTATCAGATTAATGGTAAGTTGTCTATAAAAGAAAAAAGATTGTCTATAATTTGTTGAAAATATTAAATGATATCACCGGCTTGTTCCGGATTTTATCTGAGGAAACCGCCGAAGTATAAAGCCATAAAAATTATAACGATTCCAATCCCTGATAGGATTAAATACTGCGTTGTTCTGTTTTTCTCTTTCGGTTCTTTCTTCCTGTGAACCCTGACCGGTTGTTTTTTGGAATCTTCAAGGCTTTGCCCCAGTTTATCCCAGTCATTTATAAAATCTTCAACCGTACGATATCGATTGGCCATCCGAATCGCCAGCATCTTCTGCAATATCTTACTCAATCCGATTGGGACCGACCGTTCATCCTGTCCAAGAAAAAGATTACCGGAGCGAGCATAGGCCGGATTCTTGCCGAACAACATTTGATGCAGTATTACACCCAGGCTGAAAATATCACCCTGCCTGCTTACCTTTTTTTCGGGTGTGGCGTACCAGTTTTTTTCCTGAAGATTATAGTGCGGCGGCAGACCGAAATCGGTTACTTTGACTTCATTATTGCGACCCATCAAAATATTCGAGGGCCGAAGATTTCCATGTACGAAACCGTTCCTGTGAGCGAACTCGAGAGCATCAGCCGCATCACTGATTATCCGCATCGCCTCATCAAGAGGATAGGTCTGCACCATCCGTTCGGCCAGTGAACCGCCCGATATATATTCCATGACAACGATCAACCCACGATTATCCTCCCCGGCCCCGAAAATATTGATAATATTTTTATGCTTTAAATTGGTCAGCAGCCGCGCCTCTTTTAATCCGGCGGCGCTTCGTACATTTTTCTTAATCACAAAAAGATCATGCGTCTCTTTATTCTCGACTAAGATGGTCGAACTGTATTTGGTTTCTTTGAGAGTATCCAAAAACTGGCTCTTGCCGACAAAGGAATTGATCCCGCCGAACTCATTCTGTGACGGTTCACTTCTTACACTCCTGTCACTGAGGACATTTAAGATAGCATCCTTCAG
>CAZJLX010000230.1:0-894 GCA_964546545.1 uncultured Ignavibacteriaceae bacterium
AGATTATATTAATGGTCAATTGCATCATATTAGGGCACAATGCATTTTATGGAGCGGATATGCCAATTATAAATAAACGCCGCTGGCGACGGCGGCGGAATCCCAAAGAACCGAATGCTCTCCAGCCTCAAAGTGCGAATCAATCAGCGTCGCCACTCTCTGACCCATGATATTGAAGATATCCAACCTGACATCAGAATCTGTCGGTAGGCTGAAATTGATCTCCGTAATCGGATTAAACGGATTGAGGTGGTTTTGCGAGAGAACATAATCGTTCAGCAATAAATCGTTGTCAGCTTCTTTTATGACATTATTGATATTGAAATAGACAGGCTGAGAATTTTCATCGACACCGATAATATATTCTATTTCAAAATCGCCATCGATTTAAAGGAGTGGATGCTCGCTTTAGGAAATTATATTCTGCCCGTAAATATCCAAAACGCCGTTTTGATATTGTCATTTTCCTGTCTGGAATTAAGATGTACAATACAATTGGCATCCCAAATTAATAAATATCATATAAAAAGAGAGCCGATGAATATCGGCTCTCTTTTTTATTCTTGCTGACTTTAATTATCTATAAGATTCTATCCTATCAGACTTTTCAATCGACAATTTATCCTGTTTTGATTCGGAATTATTATTCTGTGGTTCAATTGTTGGTGGCCAACCGCAGTTTGAGAGCCAACTAGCGCAGTCACATGGCTCCGGGCCACTCCGATAGAGGAAATCAATAATATATGTAATATCAAAAATATTTACGGTACAATCACAATTGGGATCACCTGAACAAGTATCATAAGGCAAGGGTGGATTTCCTTCGCGGTATAAATAATCAATCAATCTAGTTATATCAAAGATATTGATTGGCGCGGATCCATTAGCATCACC
>CAZJLX010000230.1:904-4847 GCA_964546545.1 uncultured Ignavibacteriaceae bacterium
GACAATTGAGATTCGGATATCTGTCGACCGCCCCTGCCGTTCCCAAAACATTATATTGATATGGATAGCCGCTGTTATCCTGAAAATCGGACCAGCAATTGCCTGTCGATATACCATCGTCCCAATATCCGGGTACAGCCGTATTATATGCGTTTACACTGTTATCAAGGAAATTATCGTATATGGTTAAATCATAAACGGATGTTGCGGGTCCCCAAGTGCTGACTTGTATACCAATCATATTATTATTAAATTTATTTTCTGTTGCCGTCGCCGTTATTTCGCCGTTACCGTCGGTAAAGATATAAAGACCGTAATTGGCGTTGTTGTTAATCGAATTACTATCCAGCAGAGCCGTGACCGATGAACCGGCATCTCGCCCCTGATCGGTCAGAACAATTCCTCCGCTCGACCAGGAACCGGAAGTTGAAGCATCGTGAATAGTATTATTTTTAATGAGACAATTGATATCGACATTTCCTGCTGCCGGTGCCCCATCAGGCCAACTGTTTCCGATATATAATCCATACTGGCAATATGCAATATCATTATTTTCGATAACGACCGATTTGGAAATTGGATCAATGATTTGCGAGGTATAACTATTCTCGACATAAATAGCCGCGGCGATCGAAAAATCGGTAGCGGCCCAAGTGGCAAAATTGCGGAATGTATTATTCGTTATTATCGCAGTGGACATTGAACCTATTTCAAGGGCATATCCGAAATCTTCATCAATTTTGTCAAATTCATTGCCATCAATTAAGACATCGACAAAATCATGAGTCACCACCGCCAATCGTCCCGTTTTTAAAAAACTGTTATTTAGAATATCAATATGCGCCCGCGTGCTATCGGTCATATCGGGAGCACGAAGATAACATGTCAATTCATAATAACCGCCCCCGGCATCATATGCATTCATATTCTGCAAAGTATTATAGGAAATCTCGCCGCTCGAATTCCAGTAAAGCAGGCCGGATACGTTATTACCCTTGATGAGATCAAAGTCCAGGGTGAAATTTTGATACGCTATATCGGTTGAATTAACGACTCTTATCGCAGTCTGGCGCGAGCTTCCATACGAACCGACATCCCAATTAATAGTCGTCATCGGTTTAAAAATGGTCCCGAGTTTGCTCTCCCCGAGAATTGAAATATTATCTTTATTTTCGAAATTAATCGGCAAAGAATAAGTACCATGAAAGACAAAAACCGTACCACTATTTATCGCATCAACTCCATCCTGAATCACGGCAAATGCGTCATATCCCCAGACATAATTGGTTCCATGAGCTGCATTATAAATATCGACGTCCGTCTGATCGGTAAAGTCATCATCAACAATCACATATGTTAAATTACTTGATGCGTAAGATATACCGCGCGCACATTCACCGGCGATTTCCGGATAGTGGTTATTGGTTGAGGTATAATATCTCCAACCGCCGCTAGTATCCTGCGTCGCACCAAGCCAGTAAGCCATCCAGTTGATTTCATCCTGATATGTACTTTGATCCAGACGACCGAGTGTCATCGCCGAAAAAGCGGTAGACTGCCAATTTTCATCATCAATGTTCGCACCATAACTGTAACTTATGGCACCGTTGTTATACTGACCATCAAGTAATATTGTCACCAATCCAGGTATTTCGTCGATGTGTACGCCGGACAGGGAAAAAGCATCGATCAGGCCTGTAATTCCCAGATTGTACCACCAAAAGTTCTTATCGTTCCCCGAGGGGTCATATCCGGCGTCATCGACGACATCAAAATATCCGGGATTATCATTAAATGAGTCCTCCCAAAGAACTTCAGCGATATCAACTGCCGCCTGTGCATAATCATAAGGATCCGAAGGATATTTCCCATGCAATAAAACCGCTGCCCGCACGAACTGACCCAAATCCCAGGCAATGATACCGTTGGGATAACCCTGAAAAGCGCGAACATCACGAATCGAATCGGCCAGTTCAGTTGCCGAGCCATAAGATGCAATCCGCGCATCAAACCTGGACTTGGCTGAATCCATATAGATCGTTGTCGAAGCACCAAGCAGATCATTATACAATACAAGAAATATCAAATCGGCCGCCGATTTAATATTTGGATTTATAGCCATATTATCGGCAGCATCATTCATCGCTATGAAGTAAGAAGTGTCATTGGATTTGAGATAAGCATAATATAATCCTAGCGCCGTCGCGCCATAAATATTAGTTGGGCTAGGATTTACAGAATGTGAAAATGGATCGGGCGGGGATGTAATCACCCAATCCCAGCCGCCATCATCAGGATCATCGGGACTATCCGGATCGCCATTGCCGGCATTATCTTCCGTCACATCTGCCTGCATCATTTTAAGATAATTCCCGGCCGCCACAAGGGATTCATTAAAATTCACAATTCTCCCCTGTTCAACTGCTATGCCGGAAGTAATACCCTCTAAAGCGACAGCCCCGGATTCACCGCCGTAAGGAAAGGCTACTCCGGTATTTGCATCCGCCCGGCCCTGTATTCCGATTACTGGAACCAAAATAAGTGTGATCAGAATAATTAACTTTGCAAGCCTCATTGTAACCTCCAATTATAATTTTGTTCCAATTTTCGATTTCATTCATAGTCATAGGGCGCCTTATCCATTATTATATGGTGATAATATTTTTATGGATATTTACAATTAATAAACAATATTAAACTTTCCCTCTGCAACATCCAATTTTATTCAGCAGGATAAATATATAATATCATATCTGTATGTCAAGCCGCTAATAAAGCGGCATTACAGTTGGCCAATCATGTCTTTTTAGCAATCTGGTGCGCTCCCTCCTTTATATAAATAGGTTATCAAATGAACAACGTCAAATATATTGGTAATTTTGTCCTTATTAACGTCACCGGCGCTGGCTGGATGCGGCGGGCCACCTTCGCGGTATAAATAGCCGATAAGATAAGTAACATCGAAAATATTAATGTCATGATCGGCATTTATATCGCCGCACACAAAATTAATAAAGACAGAGACCAAGTTGGATAGATTATCTGTCGTCGCCAGGTCCATTAGATTGTCATCATTAAAATCCGCGGCAATCACCGAACTCGGTCCCATCCCCACTTCGATTGTCTTTGGATACTCAAAATTTCCATAACCATTATTGAATAATATGGTAATATTCCGAGACCCCTGATTACATACTGTTAAATCAAAAGAACCATCCCCTTTCAAATCGGAGGGATAAATGCCCGACGGTCCGGGACCGACCGAATACGTAGCATCGTATATCAATGAATCATTTTCATTAAAATATATGCTGATATTGTCGCTTGATTTATTAACTGTCGTAATATCAACATCCCCATCATTATCCAAATCCATTGCTGTACATGAAGATGGGGCATAACTGCAGGGTTGGGTGCAGTAAGGCGAAAATTCTCCCCATCCATTATTCGATAAAATGGTAATATCCGACGATATATTATTTACTGTAACAAGGTCGATATCGCCATCATTATCCATATCAGCACTCCGGACACAGGTTGGTTTATATCCGACTGAATAATTTTGCGCTGATAAAAAGCTACCCCCTTCTTCACCAAAGAGAACAGAAAGATTATCGGAGTCTTGGTTGGAGGTAACCAGATCCAAAAGACCGTCACCATTTAAATCTGTTGATATGATGCCGGTCGGAAAGCTATCAACCACCAGATAATCCACAATTATTAAATTTATGCCGGCGTCATTTGAAAGCAGGACTACTTTATTGGAATCAGGTATGGTGATGGCAAAATCCATAAAACCATCTTGGTCATAATCCCCTGAACAGATCGAATTTGGTCTACCGGCGACAGCCTTGGCTGGGCCGTTCGAAAATTTACCGGTTCCATCATTTATCAAAATCGTAACAATTTGAGAATTTTTACGGGCGACAGCAATATCGACAAG
>CAZJLX010000231.1:0-1432 GCA_964546545.1 uncultured Ignavibacteriaceae bacterium
ATACAAAACATTTTTGTTTCCACGGTTGGAGTTGTCAGAAATAGATATAACTTCGATTCAGTTTTACCTGAACAATTCGATAAGTTATTCCGACCCGACTCTGATTCTAGCCTTATCGGTCGAGGTTGGAGGAGGCGAGTATGATCGTTTGTATTCCCCCAGACAAACTTCGCTTTATGACAACGGCATATTTCTCACCACTTTTTTTGATCTGGAGATACCGGATTATTCTTCCAGCGCGGCCTTTTTGCCCGGCTGGCACCTGTTAAAGATCGACGGGAAAATAATCGACGGAGAAAATCAGATCCCGATTATGCCTTTGACCGGACTCGATTCTGTATATCTTGCCTATCCGGGCGAGATTAATTATGTCAGTCAGTCGCTGACGCCGATTGAGCTGTATGACGGCTTGTCGGAAAATATCGAATTCGATTTGGATATTGACGGTCTGTTTGATATAAAGATTGATCCGATCCAGAGTCGCCTGGAACTTATGAATAATAATCAAACGGTTTTGGTCGGTTATCTGACGGGCAACGACAGCCTGTTTTCGGGTCCTAATCATCTTATCACATCGGCCATATATATTCCCAGCCAATTGGTCGGGGCCGAATTGTCGCCGCGGCTGATTCTGGTCGGTTGGGAAAGCAATGTCTACAGAGTTGACACGCTGCAATTCGGGACAGATAAAATTGATGTTTTGCCGACCACGGTGACTAATCCGGAAATCAAAATTTTATCATGCCGGGCGGTCGCTTATAATATTCCTTATCTGAATTATAATCAGCGTTTCAGCATAATCACCGAATTGGAAAATCTTTCGGAATATCCGATTGATTCGATAACTTTGCAGATCAAATCGGAAGATGGTACTATTATTTATGCCGAGCAAAATAATATCATGCTTGACAGGCCGGATACTTTGGCGGTCGAATTGGAATTAACGGCCCCCAATGAATCGGTCGCTTCACTGGTCTATCGTGCGGTACTTATCGCTCCTCAGGCGGTGATATTGCCCCCCGATGATAATACGGCGGTCGTGACGGTACAAAAGCCGGCCGATATTGAATTGCTTCTGGATATTGACGGTCTGAATGAGGGTT
This sequence comes from uncultured Ignavibacteriaceae bacterium, assembly GCA_964546545.1. Lineage (GTDB taxonomy): Bacteria > Zixibacteria > MSB-5A5 > GN15 > PGXB01 > CAZJLX01. The sequence goes on from CAZJLX010000231.1 coordinate 1,104, forward strand.
ATATCGACTTTGAACAGGATTTTGAAATAACGGCGCGAATGGTTAATCGGGGCGAGGCCAAAGTCAGCGGCGGCGAAATAACTTTAATGACTTCCGGGCATTATTTCGGTGTGCCCGATCCAACGGTGGTTACGGCAGAGGTGGACTCATCGGTGGTCTGGACGCTGACATCGCCATCCGAGAATCTGACGACCGCGTTAATCGTCAAAATATCGGATATGCCGGTTGATTATAATAATAATTTGCCGGCCAGGATAATTGTCGATTCGATCAGTATCCCGATATTTGTCGAATCGCCCGGTCAGGAAGTATTTGTCGGCGGCGTGGAG
>CAZJLX010000231.1:1442-4840 GCA_964546545.1 uncultured Ignavibacteriaceae bacterium
CTCGACGGCCCTGCTCAAGGACGCCGAGGGCAGGATTGTCGGCGGCGTGGAGACATCCGAATCGCCGCTGGTCAAGCCGGGCCAGAAAAGTGAATTGTTCCGGTTAAAGCTTAACAATTACAGCAACGACTCGGTCTCGATTATAAACCTGAAATTTGTCGATGTTTTGCTGCCGGATCGTTATGGTCAGCTTATATCGCCGGATGAGATACTGAATCTTAGCGGCAGCGGATTTTATTCTACAGGCGATTCATTCCTTACGATCGGAACGATAATAAATCAAAAACTGAGATTAAGATTTAATAATTATAATATTAATCCGGGTGCGCAGGAGATAGTAAAATTTATCGCCGAGTTTCATGAATCTCTCAATGTTAATGAATTTAGTCTGAAAATCAGCAATGAAAACATAAGTGCGATATATCTCAACGGTCCTCGGGCCGGGCAAGAGGTTAAATTAAACGGCGAATTCGGCGGCGATTTTACTCTGGGTGGCAATTTTATCGTAACCGAGGGTTCTCTGAAAAACTCGCTGATGGTCAATAATAATCCGTTCAATCCTGAAGATGGTACCGGAGTAGATATTGCATACTATCTCGAAGAAGAAACCGATGTGACCATAAATATCTTCACTCTGCTGGGTGAAGAAGTTTATAGACAAATTTATCCGGCCGGATCAAACGGTGGCCTATCTGGTCAGAATACAATCAACTGGGACGGTCGAAATGATAAGGGACGGCTGGTCCTAAACGGCGTTTATATTATCTCGATTGAACCGTTCGGTTCGAAGGCGGAACGTTTAAAAGTGGCGGTGTTAAAATGAGCCGCAGGATGATCAAATATACTTTATTGGCGATTATTCTGCTGATGCAGGTAACGCTGATTTACGCCGGTGATGCCGGGCGGGAATCGCAATTTTCACTCGGTTCAGGAGTCAGGGCGCTGGGCATGGGCGGCGGATTTGTCGGGGTTGCTGATGATGCCTCAGCTGTTTACTGGAACCAGGCCGGTCTGGCGCGGCTTGAATATCAGCAAGTCGATTTGATGCATGTGACGCTGAACGAGGGGACAATTTATGATGTGGCCAGCTATGTCTATCCGCATCATAGGCTGGGTGGTTTTGGCATATCATTTATGCGTCTGGGGACCGGTGATATTATTCGCCGGGATAACTGGATGGCGGGCGAATCATTCAGCTATTCGATAATGCAAATGATTTTTGGTTACGGTCGCGGATTGGGCGGAGATTTTTCGGTCGGGACAGCGCTGAAAATAGTCAATCAATCGATGGATGATAATTCAGCCTACGGTTTCGGAATGGACCTGTCGCTGCTAAAACCGGTCAGCGATAATATCAGTGCCGGTCTGATTTTTCAGGATATTATTCAACCTCGGCTTCGTCTCGGCTCGGTTTCAGAAATGACGCCATATAATATAATCGCCGGTCTGGGATTTCGTGATCTCTTTGCGACCGGTTCCATGCGTTACATATTTAATACGGCGCTGGAGATTCCCGAGGATCGGGATGTTCGGATTCATCTGGGCGGTGAAGTGATTTTAAATCGACTTAATTTTCGCGCCGGATATGATCGCGATAATCTGGCTTTTGGCTTCGGTATCGGACTTGAACGCTTCAGGTTTGATTATGCCTATCGTCTGATGGATGGTCTGACCGATTCGCATCGGTTTGGATTGTCGTTTAACATCGGGGCTTCGGTTTCGGAAAGAATTCAATTAAACAATGAAGCTCAAACAGCCATGAGCAAAAGCCTGATAAAAGGAGATCGTACAAAACAGTCAAATTATTATCGCGATTTGGGGGATAAGTATTTCAACCAATCGCAGATGGATTCGGCGCTTATTTATTATCAGAGAGCGCTGGCATACGATCCTGAAAACGGTGAAGTATTGTCCGCTATCGAAGAAATAAACCGGAGCGGCCCGGTCACTATGCCGGACGGCAAAGTGATGATGTCCAACGAAGTGCTGCAAAAAACATTAATGGATGGTTTTTATGCGCAGGCATCGGAGTTCTATTCGGAGCGGAAATATATCCCCTCGCTCAGCCTGGTCGAAAGAGCATTAAGAATTGAACCGGACGAACCGCGTTTTACAGGACTGAAAGAGAATATAAATGCATCAATTACGACCGAGATTACAAGATTGGTGGATTTGGCGAGAAAAGCGGAGAATGAAGGCCGACTATCCGAGGCGATAAAATATTACAATCAGATTCTCGACCTGTCGCCCGGGGATATCAGGGCGGATAAAAATCTGTCGCGGACGGCGGAAACGGTTGAATTGGCACGGATGATAAGCCTTGGCGCGGAGCAGTTTTATAACAATCAATTCCCGCAGGCGAAGAAAAGTTTTGAAAACGTTTTACGAATCGATCCGGAAAATGGTTTGGCACTGGAGTATATTGAAAGAATCGATGAGTTGACCAGGAAACCGGGAACTCTGGAAGATATTCGTGAAGATGAGGAAACCTGGAATATCTATTTGAATGCGATGCAGTTGTACCAGGAAGGTAAATATGGCCAGGCGATTGAATTGTGGCAAAAGGTTCTCGATAAATACCCCGGGAACGATGAAACGCTTGAAAATATCAGACAGGCCAATCTGAGGTTGCGGGCGGATTAAAGCTGCTAAAATAGTCAGGTTACTGCTTTTTTGTTGAATTATTACATATCGTGTTATAGTTAAAAGAGATGTTTAGAAGACCGGTCCGAGAAATAAATGCTGAATATCAGGCATCCGAAAGATCGCTGCCATCTATTCAAAATCTGGTGCGCGAGACGGCGATAAACGCCGGTATGTCGCGCAAAGATGTCCAGGCTGTTATTCTGGCCATGGAAGAGGGAGTGACAAATATAATCAGGCATGCTTATGTTTACGAGCCAGGTATGGTCAGGATCCGGATTATTGTTTTTAAAAAACGGATTGTCTTTTCATTGATTGATAATGGTCGTTCGTTCAAGCCCGAAGATGGTGGTCGATTAAATCTGGAAAAACTGGTTGAGTCTGGCCGTAAGGGCGGTCTTGGCTTTTACATGATTAAAAAAATCATGGATTCGGTGGAATATTTATCAACGACCGATGAAAACGAATTGCGGATGACCCGGATTATATCCCGTCAGCCGGAAAAGGCCCGTCTGTTTATGGGACGGATGTTTAGTCTCAGAGTAAAATTCTCGCTATACACATTTTTAATCGTGCTGGTAATAATATCCGGCGCCTATATTTTTATCGATCGCCGGACGACCCAGAGTATCCAAAAACATTTGCATGATACGGTAGCGGCGCTGTCGGAAACAGTTGTCGATCAGGCCGGGGGGTATATATTAAATCGCCGTTCCGATGTCGAATTTGATGAATTAGTGCGAAGTTTTCGACGG
>CAZJLX010000232.1:0-1947 GCA_964546545.1 uncultured Ignavibacteriaceae bacterium
AAGCAAACTGCGACGCCTGTGGCGCCTGGCATTTATCGGCGGCTTTCTTCAGGTCGGTTTGACGGCCGCCGCCGCTTTTATCATTTGCCGATTGGCCAGCCTACACAGCAATTCGGCATTGTTTATCGGTTTTGTTATCGCCCTCTCAAGTACCGCAATTGTCCTGCGAGGATTACAACAACGGGGTGAAGTTGATGCTCCTCACGGTCGTCTGATACTGGGCATTCTTGTCTTTCAGGATTTTTGTGTCGTGCCGATAATGCTGATTATCCCGCTTCTTATCGGGGCTGGTTTAAGTACCGGCCTGTTTATTATGACCTTGATAAAATCGATCGGAATCGTAGCTGCCGTTATGTTAATGGCCATTCTCATCGTACCGCGTATCCTGAAGCTTGTGGCTCGAACCCGGCAAAGGCAGTTGTTTATTCTCTCCGTATTTGTCGTCTGTCTGGGAACTGCATGGCTGGTTACCAGGTCGGGAGCATCACTCGCGATCGGAGCGTTTTTGGCCGGATTGGTTGTGGCTGGAAGCGAATACCGACACCAGGCGCTGGCCGATATGATTTCTTTCAGAGAAGTTTTTGCCAGCCTCTTTTTTGTCTCGATCGGGATGCTTTTATCGCCCGGCGCGATCCTTGACAACCTCGTTCCCATCATCGCCATCCTGGGTGGAATTTTACTGGGCAAATCGATAATTGTCTTTTTTATCGCCCTGATTATGCGAATGCCGATGAGAGCATGTTTAATCGCCGGATTCGCATTGGCTCAGGTCGGCGAGTTTTCATTCGTTCTGCTGTACGGCGTGCAGGGAACGAATTTAATCACCGAAATTGCCGAAAATAGCCTGATATCGGCGGCAATTTTGTCGATGTTTGTCACTCCTTTCGTTATGTCTTATGGCCCTCGTTTGGCCGCCGGTCTCGGTCGTTTCACGCGGCTGAAAAGTTTGATTGAGGTCGATTCAGTCGAGGATGTTTCCGGGACGGTTTGCAAAATGTGTGACCATATTATAATTGCCGGTTACGGATTTGCCGGCAAAGAGTTGTCGCAGGTTCTTGAGGAATACAAAATTCCATTTGTGGTGATGGATATCAATATCGAAAATGTCAGGATGGCTTCACAGGAAACCGGCCATGCGGTCTTCGGCGATATCACCAGTGACGGCGTCCTTACGCATCTGGGGATTGAAAACGCTCGCGAACTTGTGCTTCTAATAAATGATCCGTCCGCCTCGGAGCTTGCTGTTCGGGTTGCGCGAAGGCTGGCGCCTCGCCTGTTTATAACCGTACGGACAACCTATCTGCTTGATATTGAACCGCTTCGTGCGGCGGGCGCCGATGAGGTTATCCCGGCCGAGCGGGAGGCGGCAGTACAGGTTACAACCCAGGTTCTGAAGAGACATCAAGTGGATCTCAGCACTATCACCAAACAGGCTACCAAGATTCGGGATCATTCGGAAGGGGAAGGCCACTGATTTCGTTCCTACGCCTTGACTATCGTCCTGTACCGGTTGCGGCGGTTTTCGAACATTCGATCACCCAATTCCTTACTGCGCCATTCCTGATAAGCCGAGAAATTGCCTTCGAACCAGCGCACTTTGCCCTCGCCTTCAAAAACCAGCAGATGAGTACAAATTCGATCTAAGAAGAACCGGTCGTGGCTGATAACCAGGACACATCCGGAAAAATCCAGAATCGCCTCTTCCAGTTTGCGCAGAGTATTGACATCGAGATCGTTGGTCGGTTCATCAAGCAGTAGCACATTGCCGCCGATTTTGAGCACCTTGGCCAGATGACAGCGATTACGTTCGCCCCCGGAGAGCTGGTTGGCCTGTTTTTGCTGGGATGAGCCGGTGAAACCGAATTGAGCCAGATATTTACGAATCGGGATTTTTCTGTTGCCAATCGTGATTTCATCCAGACCGCCTCCGACCTCTTCGATCAGACT
>CAZJLX010000232.1:1957-4831 GCA_964546545.1 uncultured Ignavibacteriaceae bacterium
CCCTTAAGCGATTCCCGTTCCTGATCGACAAAAGCGAACTGCACCGATGAACCGATTGTCACCTTGCCAACGAGAGGCTGTAAATCGCCGGTAATCAGTTTGAACATCGTCGTTTTGCCGGTGCCGTTCGGTCCGACCAGACCGACAACACCCGAACGGGGAACAATAAAAGACAATTTTTCGAATAGCTCAGTATTTTCATAACCTATTTCGACATCCGAAAATTCAATGACTTGACTTCCGAGATCCGACCCGGGTGCAATCTGAATAGTACTGTCGCCCGACTTTGAAGCCGCCGATTCGCGCGCGACCAGTTGCTCATATTCCCGGATTCGTGAACGGGCCATCTCATTGCGGTCGCCGCGGCTCATTTGGATCCAGTTTAATTCTCTCTGCAACGCTCTGGCGCGGGGGGAATCCTTTTTCTCGGCCGTCACCAGTTTGGCCAGTTTCTGTTCCAGCCATGAGCTGTAATTGCCCTCCCAGGGAATACCATACCCGCCCTCAAGTTCTAAAATCCATTTGGTCACATTATCCAGAAAATAACGGTCGTGAGTAACGATAATTACCGTACCGGGATAGACCGATAGCTGTTCCTCCAGCCAGCTGACCGTTTCGGCATCGAGGTGGTTGGTCGGCTCATCAAGAAGCAGCAGGTCCGGCTTTTCTAAAAGTACCTTGCATAAGGCGACCCGACGTCTCTCGCCGCCCGACAGCGTTTCGATAATCCGGTCATCATCGGGCAGACAGAGCGCGTCACCGGCGATTTTTATCGTCTGATCCAGATTCCAGGCATCAAGGGCATCGATTTTATCCTGAAGTTGACCCATCCGGTCCATCGCCTTTTGCATTTCATTGTCATCCATCGGATCAGCCATTGCATCAGCCAGACGATTATATTCGTCGAGCACTTCTTTGGTCTCGCCGAAAGCCGATTCAATTGTCTGGCGAACGGTCAACGCCGGATCGAGTCTCGGCTCCTGTTCGACGATTCCGGCCCGAAAGCCGGGAGTAATGGCCGCGTCACCCTGAAATTCTGTCTCGAGACCGGCCATAATACGAAGGATGGTGGTTTTGCCGGATCCGTTTTCACCTACAATACCGATTTTTGCGCCGGGATAAAAACTCAGATTGATATCTTTGAGGACCTGCTTCTGTCCGTAAAATTTATTTACGCCGTACATATGGAAAATATATTTTTCAGCCATTTATAGAATCTCCTTTGCTTATTGGCTATTACTTCAGCAATAATAATATACGGCAGATAGAGAGGCAAGTGGTGATTCGGCCGGGGAGATCGATTTTATGTTGATTGGAAAAATACAAGAAATGAATTCTTTATTGTGACAAATAATTAAGTTTTAGCCAAGATGGCTCAAGATTTAATTCGGCGTTGTCGTCTCTTCTTGTATTACGTCACGGGGAAATCGAAGAAAAAATGTTGTTCCCTCTCCGACTTTGGATTCTATTTTGACTTCGGCTTTGAACTGCTCGATTATTTTGGCACAGGTAACAAGTCCGTAACCATGACCGTCTTTTTTGGTGGTGAAATGTGCTCTAAAAAGTCTTTCACGAAGTTCTTCCGGTATCCCCGTACCATTATCCGAGATGGTTAGCAAGGCGAAATCATTATCTTTTTTAGTTTTGATGTCAATTATCCCCTCCGGCCGTGAGGCTTCCTGGATTGCATCGGCCGCATTATTCAAAATGTTTAATAACAACTGAGCGATAAGATCAGAATCAAACTTAAAATCCGATAATCCCTTATTCAGATCAGTTCGGATTTTTATATCCTTGAATTTTTTCTGTGCCGCAACAAATGACAAAACGTCATTAATAATGTCGTTTAGAACCGATATATGTTGCGGTGCATCATATTTTGTATAATTCATCAGACTTGATGTGAAACGTTCCATTCGTCCCACGTTAGCTTTCAATTTATCCAGCGTAGGATTAATTTTTTCGGTCTTTCCGCTACCGATATACATCTGGGTCATTTCGATACCGCCCAGAATCATGGCCAGAAAATTATTCAAATCATGGGCAATGGAAGATATTAAAACGCCTTTTTCGGCGAATTTTTGCAGTTCAAATAACCTTTGTTCCGATTTTTTTTCAGCGGTGATATTGTCCAGGGTAATTACCAGATCCGGCTCCGACTCTTTTTCTCCGGCTAAGGTACAGACATGTATGTTGTATATATTCTTATTATCACCGGAGCCGATAACGATGTTATCTATCTGTTCGTTACCATAATCATGCAGAGCTCCTGACAGATATCCTCTTAGATTTCCAAAAATCATTGCCGGGAAAACATCATTTAAGGATTCCGGAGAGGGTAAATTACCATTTTGTATTTGAACTCCGCATGAGATCAAAATTCCCAGTCCGGATTTATTAATCATTTTCACGCGGCCGTCAAAATCAAAAATATAAATTCCCTGCCTGACATTATCCAGGGTATTATGGTACCAATTATTCAGATTGAATATTTCCCAGTAATGATACGAAATAGCCACAAACGGCGTGATGGCATTAATAATCGTATAGGCCAGATCGATATCATGTTGTTCCATCGGTTTGCCGGTCACTCGTTTTCCAAGACCGATTATACCCATCAGTTTGTCATTGTTGATCATCGGATAGAGAGTCTCGATACCGAATTCCCGCAACGATTCACATAATTCGGTATTGAATTCTTCACGACAGATGCTGTCCAGAGGGTTCGGCCTTCTGTTTTTTAAGAATTGTCGATTGAACTCCTCGGTAAACTTGTGTTTTTCCAATTCAGGATTGTTCTTATATTTGCCGGTGCCAAAAAAGCTGGCGGATGCATCGGTTTTGCCCGGCTTTTGCAACATGGCAAAAGTGTCA
>CAZJLX010000233.1:0-4828 GCA_964546545.1 uncultured Ignavibacteriaceae bacterium
CCGATCATGGAAAAGCTGGAGGGCACGGGGACGTAGTCCAGCAACAAAAACAGGCTCTCTGTTTGTTACGTGGATTTCTGCCTGCGCAGGAATGACAGAACTTGAAAAAAACCGGTAGGGGCGACCCTTGCGGTCGCCCTTGTTTGAACGAGGGCAGGGGTAAGCCCTGCCCCTACGAATTTTAATTGATAATATGGATCGCCCGTTTGTTGACATTGAGGGCGGCTTCCATCAGCGCTTCCGACAAGGTCGGGTGGATCGCCATGATGTGTCCCAGATCCTCCGACGTGCCGTCCATCTCCAAAAGCGTCGTCGCGGCATAAATTATATCACCCGAATGCGGGCCGAAAATATGTACGCCGAGAATCTCGTCGGTTTTTTCATCGGAGATAACTTTGGCGAAACCATCAGTCGCCAATGTCGCAATACCTTTACCGACCGCCCGATACGGGAACTTGCCGATCTTGACTTTACGTCCGCTGTCGGTTGCATCTTTTTCGGTCTGGCCGATTCCGGCGATTTCCGGATCGGTAAAGACAGCGTACGGCACCGCTTTCCAGTCAGCTTGCGATTTCTCTCCCGCGACGACCTCGGCGGCTATAATACCTTCATGCGAGGCTTTATGCGCCAGAAGCATCCCCCCGGCAACATCACCGATGGCATAAATATTCTTAACCGAGGAGCGCATGTACTTATCGACAACAATAAAGCCGGCCTTGTCGGTTTTTACGCCCGCTTTGTCGATTTTCATCGCGGTTGTGTTGGCACGCATCCCGGCCGCGACCAGCACCATATCAAATGTCGCATCTTTTTTGCCGGTCGGAGTCTCGATTGTGACGATAATTTTGCCTTTTTCTTTTTTCGAAGAGAGCACTTTCGAAGAGAGAAGAATCTCCATCCCCTGTTTTTTCAACGCCCGCTCGGAGGCGGCGCAGATATCTTTGTCAAGCGAGGGGAGAACCGAGTCGAGCATCTCGACGATTGTGACTTTCGCCCCGAGCGTATTATACACTGTCGCCATCTCGACGCCGATCGGACCGGCGCCAACCACCAGCATATCTTTCGGTACAATCGGAATATCGATTGCTTCACGCGCGCCAATGATCGTTTTACCGTCATGCGGCAACATCGGCAGATTAATCGGCGAGGTTCCTGCCGCGATAATAAAATTATCGGCTTTGACTTTGGTTTTACTGCTGTCTTTGGTAACAACAATCTCATTGGCGGAAACAAACGAAGCCTCACCCTCGAATATTTTCACGCCCGCTTTATCGAGCAGAAGTTTCACACCGCCGGTTAATCTTTTGACCGTATCGTTTTTATGTTTGCGTAGTTTATCCAGATCGATTGTCACTTTTTCGGCCACCAGCCCGATCCGTCCGGCCTCTTCCATTGTCCGTTTTAATTCGGTGACATACAGAAGGGTCTTGGAGGGGATACAGCCCCAGTTAAGACAGACGCCGCCGATATATTCTTTTTCGACAATCGCCGTTTTCAAACCGAGTTGAGCGGCGCGAATCGCCGCGACATATCCGCCCGGCCCGGCGCCGATAACAGCTAATTTATAATTTTCCGCCATTATTAAAAACTCCTTAGATTATACGACTCCCATCAGCCAGCCTTGAGGATCCTCCAGATATTCAATCATCCGGCGCAAAAACTGAACCGCATAGCCGCCATCAACTACCCGATGATCGAACGACAGCCCGAAATTCATAATCGGACGAATGACAATTTCCCCGTCTTTTACGACCGGCTTATCGACTATTTTATGCACACCCAAAATAGCGACCTGCGGTTTGGCGATAATCGGCGTTGAACCGAGCGCGCCCATGCCGCCGGCGTTGGTGATTGAAAATGTCCCGCCGGAAATCTGATCGATAGATAGCGTATCGGCGTTGGCTTTATCGGCCAGATCACGCATCTCGCGCCCGATTTCCAGAATCGTTTTTTGCTCGCAGTTTTTAACGACCGGGACGATAAGCGAGTTATCCCGCGCCACCGCCATACCGATATTAAAATACTTCTTTACGGTCAGATTATCATTTTCAAAAGTCGAATTGATCCAGGGGAAATCTTTCGCGGCGAAAATTATCGCTTTGGCGATAAACGGCAGAAATGTTATCCGCACGCCGTACTGTTTTTCGATTTTATCGACATGCGTTTTGCGCCATTTTTTCAGTTCATAAAAATCGCATTCGTCAAAGGTCGTGACATGCGGAATAGTAAAGGCCGATTTGACCATATGTTCCGATATTATCTTGCGTACGCCGGTGATAGGAATAACTTCCTCCATCTGTCCCGCCGCTTTGAATAAATCAGGTTTTTGCTTGTCGGCAGAATGGCGCATATTGATATAGTTGATGACATCTTCTTTGGATACCCGGTCACCCTTGCCACTGCCTTTTAACAAACGCAAGTCAATAAAATGCTCGCGGGCCAGTTTTCTGACAACCGGTGAACTTTTGACCGCCTTGATTCCACCTTCGATGGCCTCTTCATCAGCATGAAGACCCATCTGCTTAAGTTCTTCATGTGCGACAGTATGTTCGGGCAGTTTGACCGTTTTCGGTTTTTCAGCAGTTTCCACTTCGGGTTCGGCTTCAGAGCGGGGGGTGGTGGCATCGACTTTTTTGTCGCTGACATCCATGACAGCAATTACCTGACCCACTTTCACCAGCGTATCGACTCCAACGATATGTTTTTTCATTACACCTTCGCGAGGGGAGGGAATCTCGACATTGATTTTGTCGGTCATAATTTCGACCAGTGGATCATCGATTTGAATCTTATCGCCTACCTCTTTCAGCCATTTGACAATGGTACCTTCGACCACCGATTCACCTAATGTCGGAACCAGAACTTTGTATTCCATTACTCCTCCTCAATTCTCCGTATATTCAAGGACATTTTTTCACTCTTCCAGACAGCTTAATATTTTCGCGATGTCGGCCTGAAATATCAAAGAAATAAAACATCGGTTTGGCCGAATCGATTTACCAATATTCACTATGGACTTACTAACCATATCTGACAATATAACAATTCCCAGAATTAATTCTATCAAAATTTTCCGGATGTTGCTGCCCGGTATTTTTTTAAAAATGTCCGGGATATCCCCCTATACTCAATATCTCAGGTTACATTTCAATCAGAAGCAGGCTACCGCACGGAAAGATAAAAGATTTCATCGGCATGGGGATGATGCGGGGCATTTTCAGCCCCGGCACCATCTCGATTCTTTGTCTGATTATAGTATCTGGCCGGTTTGCCATTAGAGGTTGTCCCAAAAGCATAAATATCGCAACGTCGAATAGTATCGATTTGGATATCGGAATAAGCGGGAAGTACTTCTTAACCATAAGTTATTTTAGCCGGGAGATTCAGTTTTTTAATCCAAATTCTTGTTTTTGCCTTTATGCCCCCGGATCGGCCGGCGCAGCCGTCGGCATGACCCGATTGGCCAACTCGCGATCCAGCATATACAAACCGCTGGTGTTATTTCCAATCGCCGTCAGTTGATCGAGAAGATTGCCGGCGTTTGATTCTTCCTCGACCTGTTCATCGACATACCACTGCAGAAAGCTGTTTGAGGCATAATCGTTTTCCTGAAGTGACAACTTGACCAGTTTATTAATACATCCGGTTATATGTTGTTCATGTTTAAGCGTTTCCTGGAAGACGTCAAGCGGCGATTTCCACTCCGATTTGGGGCCCTGAATCGGCTGTAATTTTACCTTACCGCTGCGATCCAGAATATGGTTATAAAACTTCATAGTATGGATCATCTCTTCCTGCGCCTGCATGTTCATCCAGTGGGCAAATCCGTCCATACTTTTCGAAGCAAACCAGGCGGACATGGAAAGATATAGATAATATGAGAAAAATTCCTCGTTTATTTGATCATTAAAGGCCTTTTCTATCTTTTTACTGAGCATCTTTACCTCCTTCTATACGGCCGCTGAAAGCCCGTATTTGAATTAATTTTCGGTCAGGATATTTTCATCGTATTCGATTTCGAATCTCAGCTTATGTTTCGCTTCTTCCTGCGCCAGACCGAGAAAAAAGTCGCGGATTTCCGGTTTGTCCGTCAGTTCCGCGAGATCATTATACAGCTTATATGATGCTTTTTCGCTTTTCATGGCCAGGATCAATGCGGCCTGATAGTCAATTTGTCCTTCACTGTCAATATCAGCCAGAACGTCGACAATTTTGAGATCCATGATTTTCTGATTTATCGGCGAAAGATCAATTTTGCCTTTTTTGACATTCTCCAGTTTGGCTTTATGGCTTTTTTCTTCCAGTGAGAATTGGCTGAAAATCTCTTTCATATAGACTTTATCCATTTTTGAAGCGAGGTCACTGTAAAAATCGCTTGCGTCCTGCTCCTTCTCAATGGCGAAATCGAGTACTTTGTCGATACTATCCAGTTTCACTTTTTAAACCTCCGGGAATAAATTTTTATGACTTCCAAAGACCGTGAAGATTACAATATTCACGGGCGGAAACGTTATTGGCTTCAATTAAAAACAATGCTTCCGGCGGTTGAGCCGGTTTTAAGAACTGGCGGTATGCTTTACCATCGGCGACCAGCTCGATCCATTCAATATAGTGGGCCTCCTCCATCGGGTGAGTAACAGAACCGACCTTAACCTTGTAACCGCCGTCTGTTTTCTCGACAACCGGTACATGTTTTTCGGTTGCGGCATCGACTTCACCCTCAACCATCAATTTCATTGGCTGGCCGCAACAGACCAGCTGCCCGGCCGCAGCGTGAATTACTTCAACCATATTGCCGCATATTTCGCACTTGTATACCTGAAGTCTT